>JAUQPS010000058.1 GCA_030550205.1 bacterium | reverse complement strand
ACTAAAAACTTTTGAAGATATACTACTTCCAACTTGTCCCCCAAATACATAAATTTTTCCATCTAAAACTTCACAAGCATGATATTTTAAACTAATATCTAAGCTTTTCTTTTCTATCCAACTATTACTAGCTAAATCATATGCTTCAACTTTATTATTTCCTCCACCAATAGCATAAATTTGATTATTTAAAACTACTGCGCAAAGACCATCTCTTGAATATGTTAATGAAGCTTTTTGAGTAAAGGTATTATTTGAAGGATTGAATTCATAGAACGAAGTTGTATTAGCTCCCACAATTATATAAATTCTATTATTTAAGACAACTGCAAAGCATCCTCCTGCATTAAATGGAAGATTTCCAAGGTCTTGATAAGTATTTGAATTTATATCATATAAGAAGAAGTTATTCGTTGGGGTATTAGCAATATATCCTCCAAATATATAAATTTTGTTATTATAAGAAGCTATACAAGAATTTTTAAGGTGTAAGGGAGCATTTAAAGTATCTGATATTTTATAAGTTCCATTATAAATAATCATTCTTGAAGTTGAATAATCATTAGAGCTCGTATCTCCTCCAAATATATAAAATCCATTTATATCTGATGTATATCCAAAGTATGCTACTTGATATGGCAATGGAGTTGCGCTACTCCAATATTTATTCTCCTCTTCCCTTGCACAAGCATATAAAAGTATGAAAAGGAAAATGTATTTCTTCATATTTGAAAGTTTAAAGGATTATACAACTATGCTTTAAACTTTTCTATTGAGCTTTTTAAATTATTTGATTATAATTTTGGGAATAGGGATATTTATATTTGGGTTATTTAGACATGCAACTCAGGAAATTTTTGTAGAAAGAGGTGGAGAAATTATTACTGCAAGGAAGTTTAAATTGGATAAAAAATCAACTTTAATTTTAATAATTTCCTTAATTACAATAATTTTTGGCTTAACTTTAAGAATAACATCTGGTCAAAATTACATGCTTGCCTATAACTCAATAACTGATAAATACTATTTATACAAGGGGGGTATAAACTTTCATATTCCTATTATAAATGAAATTAGCATTTATGATATTAGAATTAAAAACTTTCCAGAAGATAAAAAACCCTTTACAATTTGGTCATCAAGCTTAGATGGAATACAAGTTGGATTAGATTTAAGAATTTGGTTTTCTGTTGATACAAATAACATAATAAAACTTCATAGATCATTTGGACCAGAAAATTACAAAAAAATTATAGAACCAGAATTAAAATCTATAACAAAAAGTGAAATTTCAAAATATTCTGCTATTGATATATGGACAGTAGGAAAACAAAATTTAGCAGAAAATTTAAGGAAAGCTTTAAATGATAAACTTGAAAATTATGGAATTTATGTATATAGTGTATCAATTGAAGAAGTTAAAGTTAATCCTGAATTCTTAAAAACAATTGAAGAAATTGCAATTTCAAAACAAAAAGCAGAAAAATTAAAATATGAAATCCAAGCGGAAGAGCTTGAATCTCAAAAGAGGAAAATTCAAGCCCAAGCAAAAGCTCAAGAAATTGAAATTATATCAAAAGCATTAAATCAAAATCCTAAATACATTGATTATTTATATGTAGATAAGCTATCTGACAAAGTTCAAGTAATTATATCAGATAAACCTAACTTCATAAACTTGGAGAGAAAATGAAGTTTAAAGCTTTTAATGTAGATTTTAAAAATCCTGTAATTTTAGCATCAGGACCTTGGTGGTATGGTGAAGAATACTTCGGAAAAATAGATTTTCAAAAGCTTGGAGGAATTACATTTAAAAGTCTAACAAAAAATGAAAGAATAGGTAATCCTCCCCCAAATATATTAATTGAGGATTTTGTTGTTTATAATTCAGTAGGTCTTAAAAATCCTGGTGTTGAAAAGTTTATAAAAGAAATATATCCAAAATTTGAAAATATGGATACAAATTTAATTTGTTCAATAGCAGGACATAGTGAAGATGAATTTCTTGAAAACTTAGAAAAACTAAATAATCTTGAAAAAATCTCATTATTTGAATTAAATTTATCTTGTCCAAATGTTGAGGGAGGATTGTTTTGTTATAATAAATTTTCAATAAAGTATATTGTTGAAAATGCTAAGAAAATTACAAAAAAACCAATTATTGTAAAGTTTGCTCCTGAGGGTGAGATATTACATTTTATTGAAATTGCATTAAATTCAGGAAGCGATATTATAAATCTTGGAAATAGTCCTATTGGTATAAAAATTGATGTTGAAAATAAAAAACCATATTTTCATAGAGTATTCTGCGGATATTCTGGAAAAGCAGTAAAACCTTTAATTTTAAAGAAGGTTTTTGAAACATATAAAGCATTTAAATGTCCAATTATTGGTCTTGGAGGGATATTTGATATAAATGATGCTCTTGAATATATATTTGCTGGTGCAATGTTTGTTAGTATTGGAAGTGCTATATATTATGATTATAAAATTCCAGAAAAAATTGTTCAAGATTTAGAAAATTATTTAAAAAAGGAAGGCTTGGAAAGCCATTTAAGTTTAATAGGTATAGCAACTAAATCATCTTCTTTATAATCAATCTAACTAAATCAACTTGAATATCCTTTTTCCCAACAATAGCCAAATAAGTATTTAAGGTTTTGTGTATGATATATACAATTTCTCTTTCTAAAATTAATGTTTCACCAGGAGCAATTAAATTGCCATATTTTTTAATAAATTCTGAAACCTTATTAGATATTTCTAATTTTTTACTTGAAAATGCCAAATCAATATATTCAACATCTATAATTTCAGATTTTTGAGTTTCAAAATAAAATAAAACACAAATAACTCCACCAATTTTTTCAAGTTCAGCAACAATACCATCTGCACTAATAAAAGTAGTAAATGCAGAAAAATTTTGTGATTGAAATGCAACATTTAAAAGAACTTCATCCGCTTTTAAATTTATTGTTTTTTCACTTATAGGATTTTCCGTTTTTAAAATATAAACTCTTTTAACAGGAAGTTTTATAATTCTCTTTAAAGCTTCAATACCTACATAATTCTCATATTCCGCATGATAAATTTTCCTATCATTTACATAAATTTTTCCAATTTTTTCAACCTTATTACCTTCACTTACAACTATAATTGTTATTGGAACCCTTGTAGTTTGAATACTTTGGATTACATCAATGGCATAAATTTCTGGTTTAATATCCTTCACTTTTAAAGTTTAAAGCATAGTTTACTTTCGTTGCACAAGACTTTAAAAAGAAAGTAAAAAACAAGTCTTTTAATTTTGCTACTTTTTTGTAAAAATTAAAATTTTAAAGTTTAAAAATAAAATTTTTAAAAATTGTAAAAAATAAATTTTAGGATAGCCTTAAAATTTTGACCTATGCGAACAATAACTTTAAACTTTCAAAAAGGAGGTGAAAGATGATGTTGATAAGTTTGATCGCTCAGGTTCAATGCAATAGCATATACAATATCCAATATAACAGAGATGCCAATCAAAACTCCCTATGTAAAGACTCTGCAAATATCACTATAACTGGTATTGTATTTACACCTGTTGGAATAACTGGAACAAGAAATTTCTATATATATGAAAATCCCTATGGAGCTTGGAGAGGAATTTTAGTATATTCAAGTAGTTCCACTAATTTTCCTACTTTAAATCCAGGTGATAGTGTTGTCATTATAGTAGATTCAGTAAAGGAATATTTTGGAAATACAGAGCTTTTGGTAAAAAATAATTATAATATATATCAAGCAGGATCTTATAAACCCCTACCATCTCCAAATATAATAACTGGTGCTCACCTTGATACAACAGCTAATAGCGCATTTCCAGTAGATAGTGCAGAAGCTTATGAGGGAACACTTGTTAGAATAAATAATGCAACAATCATAGGACTTGATTCTACAAATTTCGGAACAGGCTGGAAAGTTGCAAAATGCGATGATGGAACAGGAATTTTCTATTTCAGATATGGACATAGTGGATTTAACTACATACCACAAATTGGACAAGTAGTAAATATTCAAGGTGTTGTATATACAAGATATGGTCAATATGTAATTGTTCCAAGAGATGATAATGATGCTCAAGTTGTTAGCAATAATGAGCAAAAATATGATATTAGCTTTAATATAACAAGAAATAAAATTGTTTTCAATGTTCCACAAAATGAAAGAATAAAAGTTCTCGTTTATAGTGTTGATGGTAAGAAAATTATTGAAAAATTGATAACTCATAATGATAATCAAGTTCAATTAAAATCTGGAATTTACATCTTAAAGCTTAATAATAAAGTAAAAAGAATAGTTATAAACTAAGGGGGGCTTCCCCCTATGAATAAAAAACGCATTATTTTTATATGCACTCACAATTCTGCCAGATCAATAATGGCAGAAGCAATATTAAAACACTTATATGGAGATAAATTTGAAGTATTTTCTGCTGGAACAAATCCAAGTAGTGTTAAAGAATATACAAAAATTGTTTTAAATGAAATAAATATAGATACTTCTGGATTATATTCAAAACAAGTAAATGAATTTCTTGGACAAAAATTTGATTATGTAATAACTGTTTGTGATAATGCAAAAGAAACTTGTCCATTTTTTCCAGGTGGTAAAAATTACATTCATAAAAGCTTTGAAGACCCTATAAGTTTAGAAGATTTTAGAAGGGTTAGAGATAAAATTTATGCTTGGATAAAGGAGTTTTTTGATGCTTTATAATTATAGCTATGTCCAACAAAACTTATATATGGCACAAAAAATACGAACCAGGAGTTCCCTATTCTCTTGAATATGAAGAAGTTCCACTATATACAATTTTAGATAATAGTGCCCAAAAATATCCTAATAATCCTGCAATTACATTTTATAATTGGCAAATAACATATAGCCAACTATTTAATAAAGTAGAATCTTTAAAAACCGCTTTATATGAGCTTGGAATAAGAAAAGGTGATAGAGTTGCTCTTATGCTTCCAAATACACCCCACTATATAATTTCTTATTTTGCGATATTAAAGCTTGGAGCTATTGTAGTTCAAATAAATCCATTATATTCAAAATCTGAATTAGAATTTATATTAAATGATAGCCAAGCAAAAGCCCTAATTACCTTAGATTTATTTTTAGACAAAGTTTTAAGTATAAAAGATAAAGTTAGCACCAAAATTTACATAATTGGTAGAGTTAAAGAATTTTTAAATTTCCCTTTAAACACCTTATATTCCATAAAAACATTATTTTCAAAAATTCCGCCTATTCCAAAAGAATTTGAAATTTTCTCAAGTTTGCTTTATACAAAGCCAAAAATTATAGATATTAAAATAGAACCAAAAGAAGACGTAGCGGTTTTACAATATACAGGTGGAACAACAGGAAGACCAAAAGGAGCAATGCTAACACATTTTAATTTATATGCAAATGTTAAACAATTACTTGCTTGGACTACAAATGTAGAACATGGAAATGAAAGAGCTTTAATTGTAATTCCACTATTTCATGTATATGCAATGACAGTTGGTATGAATTATACAATTGCTCTTGGAGGAAATATCGTATTGCTTCCTAAATTCAACACAAAAGAAGTTATAGAAACACTTCAAAAACATAAAATTACAGCATTTCCAGGAGTCCCAGCTATTTACAATGCCATTAATAATTTTAAGGGTGTTGAAAAATATAATCTAAGTAGTATTAAACTTTGTTTATCAGGTGCAGCACCATTACCCGTGGAAGTTAAAAATAGATTTGAAAAATTAACAGGAGCAAAACTTATAGAAGGTTATGGACTTTCAGAGGCTTCCCCAGTAACTCATGCCAATCCAATATATGGTGAGAATAGAGAAGGTTCCATAGGATTACCCTTACCTGATACAGAAGCAAAAATTGTAGATATTAATACAAATGAAGAATTACCACCAGGTAAAGAAGGGGAACTTATTATAAGAGGACCACAAGTTATGAAAGGTTATTGGAATAGAGAAGAAGAAACAAAAGAAACAATTAAAGATGGTTGGTTATATACAGGAGATATTGCTAAAATGGATGAAGATGGATATTTTTATATTGTAGATAGAAAGAAGGATATGATAATAGTTCATGGATTTAATGTATATCCAAGAAACATTGAAGAGGTATTATTTAAGCATCCAAAAATTAAAGAGGCAGCGGTAATTGGGGTAAGAAGACCAGATATAGCAGATGAAATTGTAAAAGCATATGTAGTAGTTAAAGAAGGAGAAACATTAACAAAAGATGAATTATTAAGTTATTTAAAAGAACACTTGGCATATTATGAAGTTCCAAGTGAAATAGAATTTACAAATGAGATACCAAAGAGTTTAATAGGAAAACCATTAAGAAGAATTTTAAGAGAAAAGGAGGAAAACAAATGAATATATTAAAATTCTTAGATGAGTTAAATGATAAACAAAGAGAAGCAGTTTTAACAACAGAAGGACCAGTTTTGGTTTTGGCAGGTGCAGGAAGTGGTAAAACAAAAGTTTTAACATATAGAGTAGCATATATTTTAGCAAGAAATTTAGCAGATAGTGAAAATATATTAGCATTAACATTTACAAATAAAGCTGCTGGTGAAATGAAAGAGAGAATTCGGAAAATACTTGGAAATTTATCAAAAGATATTTGGATTCATACATTTCATGCAATGTGTTTAAGAATTTTAAAACAGCATTCAGAATTAATAGGTTATCCAAAAAATTTTGTAGTATATGATAGAGATGACCAATTTAGAATTATAAGAAGTTTAATTAAGGATAAGGATTTAAAAGCAGGAGAAGTTTTAGATAAATTGATGGACTATAAAGCAAAACTAATTGAAAATTTAGATTCAGGGCTTAAAGAAATTTATGAACAATATAATGAAAAATTGAGACTTCAAAAAGCTATGGATTTTGAAGATTTAATGCTAAATACATTGAAATTATTTAATGAGCATCCTGAAATTAGAGATTTTTATGCCAAAAAGTTTAAATATATTCATGTAGATGAATACCAAGATACAAATCACATTCAATATCAATTATTAAGAAACTTATTACTTTATCATAACAATATCTTTGCAGTAGGAGATGAGGACCAAAGTATATATTCATTTAGAGGAGCTGATTTTAGAATAATTTTAAATTTTGAAAAAGATTTTCCAAATGCTAAAATTATATTTTTAGAGCAAAATTATCGCTCTACCAAAAAAATTTTATTATTAGCAAATAGAGTTATAAAGCATAATGTTGAAAGAAGAGATAAAGTTCTATGGACAAATAATCCAGATGGAAAAGACCCAGAAGTTCTAATAAATGAAGATGAAATTGAAGAAGCAGAGAAAATTGCTAAAATTATTACTCATTCAAAAAGAGCATATTCAGATTTTGCTATTTTATTTAGAATAAATGCAATTTCAAAGTCCATAGAAGAAGTATTCAATAAATATAAAATTCCATATAATGTTATAGGTGGAGAGAAGTTTTATGAAAGAAGGGAAATAAAGGATTTAATTTCATATTTAAGGTTAATTCACAATCCTGCGGATAATGTTTCCCTTGAAAGGGCTATAAATACACCACCAAGAGGAATAGGTGAAACGACAATGGAAATTATTAAGAAAATAGCAAGTGAAAATAATGTTTCTTATTTTGAAGCTTTAAGACCATCTTTAAAATTCATAAATAGAAAAAGCGCTATTGAAGGCATTATTGAATTTTTAAATTTATTTGAAAAATTAAGAGAATATGCAAAACATTTAAGTGTTAAAGAACTTGCCAAAAAAATAATTATTGAAACAAAATATATTGAATACATTCAAAAGAATGAAAGCACAAAAACTGCAACAGAAAGAATTGAAAACATTGAAGAATTTATAAACTCACTTGATATATATGAGAGCTTAGAAGAATTTATTGAGGATATATCTGTAAGGATTGAAAATGAAGCAGATATTAAAAATAATTCAGTTTCAATAATGACTATTCATGCTGCAAAAGGGCTTGAATTTCCAGTTGTATTTGTAATTGGACTTGAAGAGGATATATTACCCCATAAGTTAAGTATAGAAGAAGGAAATTTAGAAGAGGAAAGAAGGTTATTTTATGTATCAATTACAAGAGCAAAGGAAGAGTTATATTTATCATATTCAAAAGTGAGATTTTTAAAGGGAAGGCAAGAGCTTGAAATTTCAAGATTTCTAAAAGAAGCAGGCTATAAAGATGGAAAACTTATTGCAGATAGTTATCCTGATACATTATTTAAGTATAGGATTGGTGATATTGTAAAACATCATAAGTTTGGAATTGGAAAAATACTTGAAATAAAAGATGATAAAATTAAGGTTTTGTTTAATGAGTATGGTGTTAAAATTCTTATATCACATTTAGCTAAGCTTGAAAGAATAACTAAATAGTTTCTAATCGTTTTTTAAGCTCATCTATTCTTTCAATAAGAAATGGATTTACATTATAAAATGTTGATAAATAATAACTTACATAATCACCCATCAATACTAAATATAACATTCTATGTAAAAAAGTCTCCCCCTTTCCTTCAACAATACTAATCCCCATAACACTATCTCTTAAAATTTCAGCAGTAATTTCAACCCTTTTTTTAATTCTATAATGATCTTCTAAATCACTCAAAAATACAATCCAAGCTTTTAGCATAATATTTTGAGGATTTTTAATCCCATTTATTTCATTATGATTCATTTCTGGTAATATATGAATATGACAAAAACTTTTAGCATTTTCATTTATTTGAGTCTGCCAGCGATATGCAACTGAATATAATCTATTTGAAGCATAAATAATTGGCAATCTTAAATAAAACTTATTTGCAATATCAAAAGCAATAGAAGAATCACTTTCAAATTCCCTTATAGATTTATCCAATAGTTCTAGGCTTTCCTTTAATTCTTTTGAAACTTCAATAATTTTATTCCTTTCAAGATTTAATAAAATACTCGTAAAAATATAACCTAACGCACATCTTGGAGGAATTCCCTTTGGAATTAAAACAATTGGAATTTTATAAATTTCTGCCATTTCTTTTAATTTTCCACCACTTGTTATTATTATTATTTTTGAACCAGTTTTAAATATCTCTTCAAATGCACTAATAGTTTCTTCCGTATTTCCTGAATAGCTAATAATAAAAGTTAAAGTTTTTGAAGTAATATATTGAGGAATTTTATAATCTCTTATGACTTCAATAGGAATTGAACTATAATATAAATAGCTTTTTAGCAAATCACCAGCAATAGCAGAACCACCCATTCCACAAACTATAATCCTATCAATAGTTTTAATATCAAGATTATAAGTAGGAAAATCAAAAGCGTCTTTTATTTGTTTTGGAAAACTTCTAATAATCTCAATCATAAGTTAGCAAATTTTAAAGCTTTAATACCCTTAAAATTTT
>JAUQPS010000007.1 GCA_030550205.1 bacterium | reverse complement strand
ACTATATCTAAAAATCCATAACCTTTCCCCTCTTCATCATTTAAAATTTCCTTTGACATTATAATAACGCCTGCACATGTTCCTAAGGTTGGTTTTCCTTCTTCTTTCCATCTTAAAATCTCATCTTCTAAACTATTATCCTTTATAATTTTTCTAAATGTAGTAGATTCCCCACCTGGTATAATTAATCCATGAATATCTTTAAAATCTTCTTTATTTTTAACTAATTTGTATGGATATTCAAGTCTTTCTAAAATTAACTTATGCTCTTCAAAATCACCTTGGATAGCCAAAATACCAATTTTCTTTGCCATATTGAAAATTTTAAAGTTTTAAAAAATAAAAGCTTTAAAATTTTTGAACTTGGTAAGAAAAATTACAATTGAAGAAATATATTCAAACATTGAAACATTTCAAAAACTTTCAAATGATGATTTTATATTATCTCCTTATTTTCAAATTCCACTATATGATATCTTAAAAGATGAATTATGTGAGTTTTATGGTTATTTTTATGAAAATAAATTAGTGGGAATAAGTGCATTACAAATTGATGAAAATTATTATAGATTTCCTACTTATGAGAATGTTAATCCATATCAAGATTTTATTGTAGATAATAGATTTAGAAAGCAATTTATAAGTGAGATTTTGAAAGATAAACATTTTGTTCTATTTCCAATTTTAGATGAAAGTCCAAGTGTAAAAATTCTTTTTGAGCAATTTAATGTCCAAAAGCAAGAATTTTCAAAAATATATTATTTAGAGCTTCCAAAGATGTTAGAAGAGATGATTTATAAATCAAAGAAAAGAGATGAATTAGTTAAAATTTTAAAAAAGTATTCAAAGAGTTATAATTTTGTTCGTGTTGAAAATTTTGATTTTTATGAGCTTTTAATAAAAACAAAAATGTATTTACTTCCCCAAAAATTACAAATTTTTGTTTCTGATTTAATTTCAATTTGTAAAACAAATAACTTTTTAAAACTATTCACTATTGATAATGAATTTTATTTTATTGTATTTGCTTATAAGTCAAAGGCTTATTTATGGCATTATGAATTAGAAGATGAAAACTTAAAAATTTATGGATTTTTAAAACTTTTGGAGAATTTAATTTTTGAAAACTTTAAAACTTTGTATATCTTTACTGATATTTTGGATATAAATTTTCCTATTAAAAGTAGAACAACATATAAAATTTATAACTTATGAAAGTTCTTATAACCGGTGGCGCTGGTTTTATGGGAAGTTTTGTTGTAAAACAATTATTAAAACAAGGTTTTAAGGTTATTGTAGTTGATAAGCTGGATTATTCAGGTGATATGAAAAGAATTGAAGATGTAATAGATGATATTGAGTTTTATAAGTTGGATTTATTAAATTTTGAAAATTTAAAAGCGCTTTTAATTGAAAAAAAACCAGAATATATTGTTCATCTTGCATCTCAAACTCATGTAGATAGAAGTATTTTATTTCCAAAGGACTTTATAGAATGTAATATTATTGGAACATTTAATTTGCTTGAAAGTGTCAAATATATAAAAATTAAAAAGTTTATTCATATTTCAACAGATGAAGTATATGGAGAAATTAGAGAAGGACAATTTTTTGAAAATAGTCCCTTATTACCAAATTCACCTTATGCATTTTCAAAAGCAAGTGCAGATTTATTAGCAAGAGCATATTATAAAACATATGGTATTCCTGTAATTATTTTAAGACCTACAAATAACTATGGACCTTTTCAATATCCTGAAAAATTAATTCCTTTAACAATTTTAAAAGCTTTAAATAATGAGAAAATTCCAATATATGGAAATGGTAAGCAAAGAAGAGTTTGGTTATTTGTAGAAGATTTTGCAAGAGCAATTGAAATTATTATTCAAAGGGGTGAGATTGGAGAGATTTATAATATTGGTTCTGATGAAGAATATGAAAATTTGGAAGTTGTAAAGAAAATTCTTGATAATTTAAATAAACCTTATGAGCTTATTCAATTTGTTCCAGATAGACCTTCACATGACTTTCGCTATTCTCTAAATTATGATAAAATTAAAAATTTAGGATTTTCCCCAAAATATAATTTTGATGAAGGCTTGAAGAAAACCATAGATTGGTATTTAAGAAATATAGATTGGTTAAAAGAGAAATATGAAATTGTAAATAAATTTGTAGAAAATCTTCTTAAATTTTATAAGGAGAAAACACTTTAAAATTTTCACTATGTTAAATAATCCTTTGATTTGGCTTAAAATAAGAAAGCGGGTAAAGTTTTTAAATAATAAATTGCTGCAATCAAGAGAAGAATATATAAGGCTTTTGGCAGATTATGATAATTATAAAAAGGATGTTCAAAGAAGAATTAATGAAGCAAAAGAAAGTGAAAGAGAGAAGTTATTCAAAGAGATTATAATTATTGTGGATAATTTTGAGAGAGCTTTGGATTATATAAATAAGTTTGAAGGAAATGAAGAACTAAAGAGAGGTATTGAAATGATATATAAGCAACTTATGAAATTTTTAAATGATAATGGAATAGAACAAGTTTCACTTAAAGGAAAACCTTTTGACCCAAGATTATGTGAAGTTTTAATGGTAAAGGAAGGAGAAATGGATAATTATATTATAGAAGAATTTGAAAAAGCTTATTTATATAAAGGGAAGTTGCTAAAGCCTGCAAGAGTTGTAGTATCTAAAAAAATTACATCCTAAATACAGGCCAAGATTTATTTGAATAATCTTCGATTGGTTTATTTAAGCATACTGAAAGTAAAAATCCAAGAATTTCTCTTGTATCTCTTGGATCAATAATTCCATCATCCCATAATCTTGCAGTTGAATAATAAGCAGAACTTTCATATTCATATTTTTGATATATTTCCTTTCTTATTTTTTCAATTTCTTCTTGTGGCACTTCTTTATTCATCCTTTTATATTTATTTTCAGTTATAATTTTCATAACAGTAAAAGCTTGCTCTGCTCCCATTACTGAAATTCTACTAAATGGATACATTAATAGAAATCTTGGATTATAGGCTCTACCAGCCATTGCATAATTTCCAGCTCCATGTGAAGAGCCTACAATAATTGTAATTTTTGGAACTTGGGTAGTGCTTACCGCTTGAACCATTTTTGCTCCATGTTTTGTAATACCTTGTTCTTCATAAAATTTTCCTACCATAAATCCCGTTATATTTTGTAAAAATATAAGTGGAATTTTTCTTTGAGAACAAAGCATTATAAAATGAGCACCTTTTAAAGCACTTTCAGAAAATAAAACCCCATTATTTCCTATTATTCCAACAGGAATACCTTTTATTCTTGCAAATCCACAAACAAGGGTTTGTCCGTAATTCTTTTTAAATTCATCAAATCTACTCCCATCTACAATCCTTGCAATTACTTCCCTTATATCAAATGGCTTGTAAATATCTTTTGGAATTATTCCAAGAATTTCATCTATATCATATAAAGGCTCTTCTGGTTCTGTAATTTCTATAAAATCAAGTTTTTTAATCCTATTTAAATTTCTAATAATACTTCTTACAATTTCAATAGCATGCTCATCATTTTCTGCAAGATGATCTGTTACCCCAGAAATATAAGAATGTAAATAACCACCACCAAGTTCTTCTTCTGTTACTTCTTCACCTGTTGCTGCTTTAACAAGTGGGGGACCTCCTAAATATATTGTTCCTTGATTTCTTACAATAACATTTTCATCACTCATAGCGGGAACATAAGCTCCACCAGCTGTGCACATACCCATAACACAAGCAATTTGTGGAATTCCTAAGCTTGACATTAATGCTTGATTATAAAATATCCTTCCAAAGTGATATTTATCAGGAAATACTTCCGCTTGAACTGGCAAAAATACTCCACCAGAATCTACAAGATATATAATTGGTAAATTATTTTCAAGTGCTATTTCTTGTGCTCTTATATGTTTTTTTATTGTTTCTGGAAAATATGTGCCACCTTTAACAGTGCTATCATTTGCTACAATTACAACTTCTTTTCCTTCAACAATTCCTATTCCTGTAATTATTCCCGCTTGTGGCACTTCATTATTATATAAATTATATGCTGCTAAGGGTGAAAGCTCAAAAAATGGAGTATTTGGATCTATAAGTTTTAAAACTCTTTCCCTTGCTAATAATTTTTTCCTTTCTTTTTGTAATTTAACTGCTCTCTCATCCCTTTTATTCCTTACTTCCTCTAAAATTCTTTTATATTCCTCTACAAGTGCTTTGTTATATTCGTAGTTTTCTTTAAATTCAGAACTATTTATACTAATTTGGCTTTTGATGACCATTTAAAATTTTAAAGCAATTATTACTATTCTTTTTGATTCGGATGTAAAGGGTTTTGAGTCAAAATCAGCATAAATTTTTTGAATTGAAAGTCCAACTCTTTTTAATAATTCTTTTATCTCCGTTGGATTGTAAAGTCTCACAAAAAAAGGGGCATCTTTCCTTTTACCATCTCTAATATAAATTCTTCTATTATAAATCCTTCCCGTGGTGCTATCAAAAGTAATTCTATCTATCATTAAATCATTTCCTTTTTCTTCTACAATGTATGGTGGAAAATTCTTTAAGAAAGTATCACGGTTGAGTATATCAAAACAAAATAATCCATTTGGTTTTAGAGCATTTGCTACATTTTTAAGAACTAAGAAGTTTTCGTTATCTTCAAAATATCCAAAAGAAGTAAAAAGTAAAAGCACTCTATCAAATTCCTCATAGAATGATATTTTGCGCATGTCTTCTCTGATGTATTCAACACTTAACCCCTTCTCTTTTGCTTCATTTTTTGCAATTTCAAGAAAATCGGAGTTAATATCAACTCCTGTAACATTATGCCCGAGTTCTGCTAAGCGATTTGCATGTCTTCCATATCCACAAGCAAGATCAAGAATTTTCATCGGACTATTAAGTTCTAGTTCTTTTGTAAGAAATTCAACTTCCTTATTTGTTCTTTCTTCTGTCAATACATCCTTATAGAAGTATAAATAATCATTTGCTTCAAAAACAGCTTTTAAGTTAGATGCAAATTTGTCAATTTTTTCCTCTTTCATTTTAATTTCCCTATCTTTTTAGTACATTTCCCTTTTTATCAATTTTCATAATACATCCATCATAATCATATCTGTTAGGCGTTCTATAGCCGGATAAAATAAAATTACCGTTTCTTGTTTGATGAACTGTATAAACTAAATCATCAAAAGGACTTCCATATGTCTTTTCCCATATTATTTCGCCATCCTTACAAAGTTTTATCCAAAGTTTTGATTTTGTATTCATGATAACCATTTAAAATTTTAAAGCAATTGCTGTTTTTCTTTTTGGTTCTGTTCTATCAATTTCTTTAAACTACCTACAATAATTAAAATTCCAAAAAAACAAAGTCCTGAGACTACGAAAACCCATGGAAGCAAATTAACATATTTTATCCACCACACATCTATTACTACTTCTTTTGGATTTTTTCCATTATAAACAACAGGAATTTGTTTTTGAGTTGAAAAGCCCAAATAGAGTTTAATACCAAAAGCGGATTCATTATATTCTTTTTTTATTATTTTTCCATCATAAGTTGTAAATTCTAATTCATATGTTTTTTCATTTTCTTTTATAATTGCCATTGTTCTTATTCCAGTTTTTTTAATTTCCATACTTTTTATAAGTTGGATTTCTTCTAATAAATTTCCTATACCTATCATACTAATGGAAAAACTTAATATCAAAATTTCTATTCCTATAATAATAACTATAATAAGCTCTCTTGGAGAATTAATTTCAGGTATTTCTTCTTTTTCTCTAAGTAGGAGTAAAAGAAAGAAAGTAATAAAAAGTGCGATTCCAGAAATAAAACCTATAAGAATTAAAATTTCTTTCAAATTCATATTTGCTTTTTACCATAAACTATATAGCAATTTACATCAGGTGATAATTTTACAGAAACTTCGGAAATATCTTGTAATTTCAATTCATTTAATATCTCCTTTTTAAATTCATATCCTCCACCAGAAATTATGCAAATGTATCCATTTTCTTTAAGAAGAGAAAGAGCTTCTTTTAATACATCTTTTGATGTAAGCTCATCTTTAAAGTCCTTTATTACAATAATATCAAATTTATTTTCAGGTTCCAAAAGGGGAAGTGAAAATTCTACATCTAAACCTTCTAATATATTAACCTTTAAACCTTCCTTTTCAAAAATTTTGTTTAATTTTTTAATGTGCATTTCTGGTGCAACTATGGAAATATTATATTTCCCATATCTTGCTAAATTAAGTGCTAAAATTCCATTATAATCATTAAGTATTAAAATATTTTCAATATCTTTCAATATGGATTTTAAATATTCTACAATCTTAATAGCTGTTTGATGCTCATCAATAATCTTTAAATTATATCCTGTGCTATATCCCAATCCCAATAAATTTCCTACCATAATACCAAAAATGCCTAAGGCTGCAATTTTTGAAAATATTAATAATATTATCATTAGAATAAACCCTAAAAGTATAGGATAAGTAAAAACATCATATAAGAAAGTTTGTTCTATTTTCATACGTGTATTTATCCCTAAACTTTTCATATATTTCACAATCCAGAAAAATGCAATAAAGCCTATTATTATTCCTAAAATCAAAGAAATCATCAAATTTTCGAAGTATGGAGGTGGTAAGGATAAAAGGATTTGTAGGATGATTATAAAAATGAGTGTTACAAGAGGAGCAAGTAGAAAATTAAAAAGATAATTTTTTGCAAAGAACTTTCTTACAACATAAGAGATTCCAATCATAAATAAATATAAAATCAAAAGAAACCCCAAAATATTCAAAATTTCCATAATCTCATCTCCTTTTATTCTCCGCAAATACCATCCTTTTGACTTTGAATAATTTTATAACTTTCATTTTCTGAGATAAGTAATATAACATCTGACTCAAATCCAAGACCTAAGGAATTAAATGTAATAATAAAATCAAGCCTCTTATCTTTATTCAAATCAAATGCCTTTACTTCTTCAAGCGATGTAGCCACATCTAAAATAGTATCTATTTTATCACCTCTCCTAATTAAAAGATTCCCACCCTCAAATTTATTCCCCTCAAACCATATTTTATATTCCTTTCCTTCATATGTAAAAGTTATAGATTTTATCTTTTCTAGATTTTCATTGCTTAAAGTTGTTTTTTCTATTTTCCCTTTTATCCTTTGAATAAAACCTTTTTGAAGTTTTAATCCATATAAAAGAATATAAGCATTATTAATTTCTGCCTTATAAGTGTAAAAATTAATAGTATCACCAGCTGGCTCACAGTATATAGAACTTTTACTTCTTGTTAATTTTGTAGGTATAACTTCATAACCGCTATCTCCTTTTTCAACAAGAGCCCACCATCCTTCTAAGGGTTCTTTTTCAACAGAGGCAAATTCCTTTCCCTTTACGAATTTTATATCTTCTTGTTGAAAGTATAATAAAAAAATTAAAAAAAATTCTTTCATAGCTTTTAAATTTTAAGGTATTTTTTAATTATTCTCCATCAAATCCAATTCCAATATCCCCTTTTCTCCAAATGGAATTATTTTTACAACTTGAAAAAATAGGATATTTATCATTACCTTTAATATCAATAAAAATTCCAATCCCTAATAATTCCCTTTGTTTATCTAATTTTTGGCTTGCTCCACAACTTAAATCATATTCAATAAAATTATAACTATCATTTCCCTCACTATCTATAAAAATTCCAAGCCCATTTGCTATACTATTTCCTATACCCCCTGAAACATAATAAATATCATCTCCTAATTTATCATAAAAAAATCCTATACTAAAATCATGTGCACTTCCGATAGAAGGACCTGCCTTAAATAAATAACTATCATTTCCTTCTAAATCAAAAAATGCTCCGATACCAACATGAATACCTGCTCCAATTCCATATTCTGTTCCAATATATCTATCATTTCCCTTTATATCTATGAAAATACTTGTTGAATACCAATAACTTGAACCAATACAATATGTTCCACAATTATAAATATCATTCCCTTCATAATCAATAAATAAAGAAAATCCTCCTGCAATTTTTTCTCTCAATCCTATGGAAAATCCAAGTCCTAAGGAATAATATTCATCTTTCCAAAGGGGTTTATGCTCATAAAATCTCCCAATATAATAAATATCATTTCCTTTCACATCCTTAAATATACTAACACCCCAAATAGAGCTAAAACTTAATGCATGATTGACTGCCCTATAAATATCATCTCCTTCATTATCAACAAAAATTGATATTCCATAAAAGCTTGAAGAAATTGTAAATTTTCCAACATCATAAAAATCATCCCCCTTATTCTCTTCAAAATATGAAATACCTAAAATTGTAGAAGAAATACAAAAATTTAAACACTTATAAATATCATTTCCCTCTTCATCATAAAAAAACACTGCTCCAAGTTCAGAATAAATTGATAGACTATCTAATTCATATATATCATTGCCTTCAAGGTCTATAAATGCACAAATTCTAACATTTACCTTACATATACTTTTATAATGCTGATTACCTTTTGTATTTATATAAATAAAATCACTATCTGATGGCATCAAACTATCAGTAATAACAATTTTTCCAAATTCTGTTTCATAAATAACATTAATATCTTTGCCCTTTAATGATTTTACTGCTTCCTTTAAATTTAAAAATGCATTTAAAAGGGTTAAATTTGCATAATAGAAGTTTTTAAAATCTACATTTTGCAGATAACTAATTATACTATCTTCTGATATATTTGAACTATCATTTAAAATTTGCTCTTTTGCAAATTGAATTAAACTTTCTGCTCTATCAAGACTAATTCCTATGTGTTCTATGTAAAATGAATAAATTTTTGAAGTTTGAATAAATCTAATTAAAGCTTCTTGAATGGGAATATCAAAATTGCTAAACATAGTATCTGTATTTATTATTATGTTATAAGGACCAGTTATGTTTAAGTTATAATAATCATTTAAAATTGCTTCAAGTTGAAGAAATAAGTTTTTTTGAGATAACTTAAAAGCAAGGGTATCAATTTTTAATGGGCTTTTTAAAATTTCTAAAAATCCTTTTGGTTTTAATTGAGTTTCTACGGAAATATCTTTTTTATAGCCTAAATCATTTAAATTAAGTCCATAATTATGTAATGATTTTGAAAGATAATAATAATCTAAATTGTTTAAGAGAAAGGGACCAAAGGTCCCTATAATGAACCCCACTTAGCCTTAAATTCCTCTTTACTTAGCTTATAATAATCTGCATTCTTTTCTATAAAGCTTTTCCATTCTTCTGGAACATCATTTTCTTGATATATAGCACTTACAGGGCAAACAGAAGCACATGCTCCGCATTCTATACAAGTTGCCGGGTCAATATATAATTGAGTTGTTTCATCCCAGTTTTCATCTCTTCTTGGGTGAATGGCATCTACTGGGCAGACTTGAACACATTCACCACTTTTGGTTCCTACACAAGGTTGTGTTATCACATATGCCATAGCTCTGAAATTTTAAAGCTTATTTTTCCAACCAATTTATTAAACTATTTACAATTAATGTTTCATCTAAATTCTCCAAACATATAGGAACTTTAAATTTACAAGTATTTTTCAAACAAGGTGAGCAATCTAAGTTCAATCTTATAACTTTTAAGAAATTCTTATTATATGGAGCGGTATTTCTTTCATCACCTGCACCAAATAAAACTATTGTTTTAACCAAAAGGGCATTTGAAAGATGGGCAGGACCAGAATCAGAAGATAACATTATATCACAAGCTTTAATAACTTTTGAAAGTTCTATTAGATTTGTTTTTCCAGCTAAATTTATAACTCTATTTTTATCTTTTAAACTCTCAAAAAGCCAATTTACCCTATTTACATCCTTTTTTGCTCCTGTTAAAATAATATAACAATCTAATTCTTTTAATAACATTTCAATAATTTTTGTCCATTTAGGAATAGACATTCTTCTACTTTGAGCTTCCGAATTTATATTTATTGCAATTTTATATTTTGATTTTAAACTTAAAATATCATTTTCTGGCTCAATATGTAATTGAACTTTTATATTTTCCAAAGGATTTGAAATATAATCTTTTAAAAGATAGCAATACTCTTGGACTCTATGTAGATTTTTTGGTTTTTTATATGATTTTGTAAGTAAAAAGTTTCTAAATTCATTCTTATAACCAATCCTTTCCTTTGAATTTGAGAAAAATCCCATTATAGCACTTGAAAATGAATTTGGTAAAGAAAAATAAATATCATAGTTATCCTTTATTTCTCTTGAAAATTTATAAATTCCAAAAATTCCATTATATTTCTCCTTTGAAAATTCATAAATTTTTTCAAAGTTCCCAAATAATTTTAAAAGTTCTGATATACTTGATTTTGAAATAGCATATATTTTCGCAGTATTAAAAGCTTCTTTTAATTTATTATAAAAGCCAATGGACATTACCAAATCTCCAAGCCAGTTTGGAAATCTTATTAAAATTTTCAAGTTTTAAATTTTAAAGCGTTTGCCTTTAAAATTTTGGCTCTTTATGATTAAGCCATTATTAAAATTTGAAATAGTAGGAGATAAATCTAAATTTTTTGAAATTTTAAATACTATAAAAGAGCTTGGAATTGCTCATCTTGAAGAATATCCCCAAAAGTATAAATCTCCCGATATTACTATTGAGAATGAAGAAATATATAAAAAAGCAAGGTTGTTAATTTCGGATATTGAGCATTTAATAGGAAATTTCCCAGTAGGAGAAAAATTTGTAGAAATTAATGAAAAAACCTTATTAGAGCTTGAAGATATTTTAAATAAATCAAAAAAGTTAATAAGTAGGAAGGAGGAAATTTTATCTAAGCTCAATTTACTAAATGATTATTATTCAACTCTTTCAAAAATTTATAATTTTAAAGAGCCAAATATTGTTTTAATTGTTATAAAGAAAGATTTAGAACAATTTAAAAAACTAAATATAACAAATAGTATAATTGTAAAACTTGGGGGTGAAAAATTTGCAATTTTAATTTATGAAGATGTAAGAGAATTGATTTATAAGGAAGGTTTTAGTGAGTTTAAATTACCTTCTGAATTTGAAAAATTAACTCTTAAACAAGCTTATGAAGAAATTTCAAATAAAATTATAAGACTTAAAAATGAATTAAATGAAATTGAAGATGAAATTAAGAAATTTAGAAGTGAGATTTTTGAAAAGTTTTCTGATATTAAGCTTTCTGTTCTTGAAAAAGCAGAAGATTTAAATATATTAAGAAAATATGCAACATTCTCTCAATATGCATTCTTCTTAAAAGGTTGGATAATAAAAGATCAAAAAGATAAACTTATAAATGCTTTAAAACCTTATGAAAATTACTATTTTATAAAATTTGAAGAACCAAGCATATTTGAATATGAAAAAGTTCCTACACTTCTTAAAACTTCAAAAGTTTCAAAGCCATTTAGGAGAGTTTTAGATTTCTTTGGCTATCCAAAGTATGGAACAATTGACCCAACATTTTTCCTTTGGTTATTTTTCCCACCATATTTTGGAATGATGCTTGGTGATGTTGGATATGCTCTTTTAATGTTAGTAATTGTTTTATTTTTCAGGTATAAGTTTATAAAGAATGAAATTGTTAAAGATTTAACAACTATTTATATTTGGGCACTTATGTGGGCATTATTTTTTGGATTTTTATATGGAGAAGCATTTGGTGAATTATTTTATAAATTAGGTATTTTAAAACCAATAATTCATAGAACACATTCAGCGGATATAATAATTGGAATTTCTATAATTCTTGGAATTGTTCAAGTAGTGCTTGGAATTATTTTTGGAATTTTAAATAATTTTAAACTTAATGATAAGCATCTTGCATTATATGAAATGTTTAGATTGATTGGAATATCAGGAATTATATTAATTGGATTGGTGTTTTTGAAAATTATTCAAATTCCATTATTTTTATATATTGCTATAGCACTTATAATTATAGGAATAATTGGAGTTTTGGTTACACATGGACCAATTGCTCCTATTGAGTTAGTATCAACCGCAGGTCAAATTTTAAGCTTTGCAAGGATAGCAGCAGTTGCGTTGGCATCTGCGGTTCTAGCAGAAATGGGTAATATATTCTTTTCTATGGTGCCATCAATAATTTTTGGTATTATTATAGCATTAATTTTCCATATTTTGGCGTTTGTTTTGGGTTTTGTAGATCCAACCATACAGGGAATGCGTTTGCAAGTTGTAGAATTTTTCCTTCAATTTTATAAGACAGGAGATAAGATATTTAAACCTTTCAAGAAAGGAGGATTGAACTATGTTTCGTAAATTGCTTGGAATTTCCTTAGCCATTTTGGGTATTTTGATGTTTCTTGGTTTGGCTTTTGGAGCGGAGCAAACTGCTTCTTCTGATATAGCGAAGGCTGGTAAATATATTGGTATGGGACTTGCTATTGGACTTACAGGTATAGGAACAGGTATTGCTCAAAGTAGGATAGGTTCTGCTGGTATTGGTGCTATTTCAGAGGATAGAAGTATGTTTGGTCCTGTTCTTACTTTGTTTGTTATACCAGAGACAATTATTATATTTGGTTTCGTTGTAATGTTCTTAATAATGACCCAATGATAGAGAATATTATATTAAATAAAGCAAAACAAGAAGCAGAACAAATTATTTCTGGTGCCCTTTTGGGTGCCTCTGAAATAATAGAAAAAGCAAAAGAAAAAATTCCCTATATTATTGATGAATATATTAAAAATGCGAATAATTATATATCTGAACAGCGTCAAAAGATACTTGGAGATATTCAATTAAAAATTAATTCAAACTTAATACATATTGAGAATGAAATAGTAAATAAGGTTTTTGAGAATATAGAGCAGGAAGTTATAAAAATGTTTGAAGATAAGAAAGTTTATGAGAATTATTTAAAGCATATTGTTGAAGAAGTGTTTAAGAATAATACATTCCAAAAGCCTATTATTAAAGTAAGTCCAAAAGATTATGAAATTGTTAAAAGTTTTGTAAAAGATATTGAAGTTGTAAAGGATGAAAATGTTGAATATGGAGTAGTTGTAGAAGATATAGAAAGGGGATTTGTTGTAAGAAATACATTAAAAACAAGAATTGAAAAAGTAAAACAAATTATAGTTGAAAAAATTAGAGATTACTGGAAGTAAATATTTGATTTGCTAAATCCAATATATCCCTTTCTTTAAAATAATTACCCATAATTTGAATACTAATTGGAAAACCATTACTTGCAATTTTAATAGGAATAGAAATTGCAGGAATTCCTACTAAATTAGCAATAACTGTATAAATATCTGCTAAATACATCTTCATAGGATCCTCAATTTTTTCTCCAATTTTCCAAGGGAAAACTGGAACTGTTGGAGTTATTATTACATCAACATTTTCAAATATCTTTAAAAATTCTTCTTTTATCAACCTTCTTACTTTACTTGCCTTTATATAATACTCGTCATAATAACCATAAGAAAGACAAAATGTTCCAATTAAAATTCTTCTTTTTACTTCATCACCAAATCCTTCACTTCTTGTATTAATATAAACCTCTTCTAAATTTTTACCATCCGCCCTATATCCATATCTTATTCCGTCAAATCTCAAAAGATTACTACTTACTTCTGATGAGCTTATAATATGATAAACACCTAAGGCATAATTTAAATAATTTAATTTAATATCAACAATTTGATGACCAAGCTCTATGAACTTATTTATAGACCAATAAAATCCATCTTTTATTTCTTTCTCTACATCTTCTGTTATTATTTCTTTTGGAACACCAATTTTATATTTTCTATCTTTAAATATCTCTTCAAATTTATCAACTTCTATATTTACACTTGTGCTATCTTTTGGATCATATCCTGCAATAATAGTATATATTAATGCAACATCTTTAACAGTTAAACCAATTGGTCCAATTTGGTCTAAGCTTGAAGCAAATGCAACAAGTCCATATCTTGAAACCCTTCCATATGTGGGCTTTAAGCCTACAACTCCATTAAAAGCGGAGGGTTGTCTAATTGAACCACCTGTATCTGAGCCAAGAGCTATTGGAACTTCATTTAATTTTACAGCAACCGCTGAACCGCCTGATGAACCACCTGCAACATATTCTGGATTTATAGCATTCCTTGTAGCTCCAAAATATGAAAACTCCGTAGAACAACCCATAGCAAATTCATCTAAATTTGTTTTACCTATTATAATAGCTCCTTCGTTTAAAAGTCTTTTAATAACAGTTGCAGAGTAAGGACTTTTAAAACCAAGCAATATTCTTGAAGCACAAGTAAGTTCCATATTTTCAACCGCAATATTATCTTTAATTGCAATGGGTATTCCATATAATAAATAATCTTCTGGATTTTTCTTTGATAATTCAATTGCTCTTTCAAGAGCTTCTTCTTTATAAACATTTATAAAAGCATTATAAATTGGTTCTTTCTCTTCAATTGTTTGAATATATTCAGAAACAAGCTCGTAAGGTGTTATCTCTTTCTTCTTTAATAAATTAATTAACTCTAATACCGTTTTCATCCCTTTAAATATGCATTTCTTATAACTTCACCTTTTTTTGTTTTATAATTTTCCAAAATTACATTGGGTCCAATTTCACAATCTTCACTAATATAACTATTGCCTAAAATTGAAACAAATGGATAAATTATAACATCTGGTTCAATAATTACATCATCTTCAATATATACTAAATTTGGCATAATGATACTAACACCATTCTCCATATGTCTTTTAATTATCCGCTCTTGCATTATACTATGGGCTAAGGATAATTGTTCTCTTGTATTTATACCCAATATCTCCTTCCAATCTTCAATTTTATAAGCATATACACCTCCATATTTCCTTTGAATAATAGCTATTACATCTGTTAAATAATATTCTCCCTGTTTGTTATCTGGTTTAATCTCATTTAATGCTTCAATTAAGATATTGCTTTCAAATATATAAATTCCTGAATTTACTTCTTTTATCTGTTTTTCTTCTGGAAATGCATCCGCTTCTTCTACAATCATTAAAACCCTATTTCCACTACTTCTAATTATTCTTCCGTATCCTGTTGGGTCTGGCATTTGAGTTGTTAAAATACTTACTAATGCATCATTTTCTTTATGAAATTTATATAATTCTTTAATTGTCTCAATTCTAATTAATGGAGCATCTGCTGGCACTATTAAAACATCCATATCTTTATCTTTTAAGTATGGAACAACTTGCATTACCGCATGCCCTGTTCCAAGAGGTTCATTTTGATATACAAAAATTACATCATCATTTATAATCTCCTTTATTCCTTCACTACTTTGTCCAATTACAATATATATCTCATCTGGTAAAAGACTTTTACAAGCTTTTAAAGGATAATATATAATAGGTTTTCCACATAATTTATGCAATACTTTGCTTTTTTTAGATTTCATTCTTTTAGATTTTCCGCCTGCTAAAATAATACAAGATAAAGGATATCTTTCCATATTTTGAAATTTTAAAGTAGGTTTTAAAATTTTCAATTATGCTTTTACAACTACTTAACTTGATGCCTGAGGAAGCTTTTAATAGAGCGAATATCTTACTTAATGAAAACAAATACGATTCTGTTGCATATTATTTAAGTGTTGCATATGAGAAATATCCTAATGAGGTTGAAAATGTTATTTATCTTAAATATCTTCAAGATATAAATATTGGTAAAAAATTAGCTATGGAATTTGTTAAGTATAATAAAAAATCAGTTAAAATTTCAATAATTGCAATTTCTTATTTTATTAAAGAAAAAAAATATGCTGAAATTTCAAAATTCTTGGATGTTTATCCAGAAACAACACTTATTGGAAAAATTGCAAGTTTTTATAAACTCATAGAAGAAAAAAATTATAATAATGCTTTAAAAATAGGGGAAGATGTTTTAAACTTACTTTTAACCCAAAAGTTTCTTAGTATTTTTTATAAAACTGAAATTGATTCACTTGACCCAATAAACTTACTTACTAATAACCTTCAAGAAGATTATTTGGATTTAACTTGCTCTAACTTTTTTATAGAAGAATGTGTTAGACAATCTCAACTTATTCAAGATGCAAAAGTAAGAGAAAAAGCCTTAAATTTAATAATATATTATGGATTTTTTAGGCTTATTTATAATGCTGAAAACTTTGAGAAAAGTTATAAATACTTGCTTAATTTTACAAAATTATTAATAAATAATGATTGTGAGGATTATAATAAAGTTCTTACGATATTTTCTGCTATTTATTTTGAAAAAGAAAGTTATGATGAATATAATAAATTTTTAGAAGTTGTAGATACACTTGAAAATTATTGTTCTAAGAAACTTTCTGGAAAAATAAAATTACTTAAAGCCTTTGCATTTAGAGGACTTGATAGAAATAAGGAAGCAATTGAGATACTAAATTCAATGAGAGATAGTTTAAATGAACCCTTAAAGAACTTTTATTTAACAACAATTATTTCTTATATTGATTATGAGTATGCAAAGAAACTTGCAAAGGAGTTTAATATAAAGGATAGCACAATTTTAAATTTCTTAGATTCAAATACAAATTGTGAGTTATTATATAATAAAAGGGATTTTAAGAATATTTTTAAGAGATGCTCTGAAAATTCACCAGAAAGGGCATATGCTTACTTTTTATTATCAAAGAAGGATTCTGCAATTGAAATTATAAATGGATTGATAGATAATTTAGAGAGTTCTAATAGAAATTATGCTTATTATTGGAATAGGGGATGGTTTGAACTATTGCTTGGAAATATTGATAGTAGTTATTATTATACATCTGAGGCTTTGAAAATGAGACCAAATAATTCATTTTTAATAATGAATTTGGGAAGCATTTATTTAGCAAAACAAAATGTAGATTCCGCTATATTTTATTATAAGAAAGCTTATGAAACAAATATGAAATATGGAAATTATAAAAAAGAAGCATTTTTTCAAACACTTAAAAATGATATTGAATTAATTTCAAAAATATATAATATTCCAGCATCAATTCTCAGAGAAATCAAAAAGCAAGTTCCTTATTAAAACAATTGAAGGAATAGCTATAAAAAATCCCCAAATACCAAATAAAGCACTTGAAATTGTAAAAGCAACTATTACAAGTGTAGGTTCTATTTTAAATGTTTGACCCATAATCCTTGGAGTTAAAATTGTAGTTTCAATAACTTGGTCTATTATAAAAATGATAGCAAGTTTAATTAAATCAAATACAATATTATCTGATACTGCAAGTGTTATAATAGAAGATAAAATGATAGTAAAAATAAATCCAATGTTTGGAATTAAGTTAAAAATTCCAGCAATAATCCCAATAATATGAGGATACTTAATAGAAAATACACTGCATAATATAAAAATCATTATTCCAACAATAAATGCAATAATAATTTGTGCTCTTATATATTTTCCTAAAATTTCTAAAACTTTTTCTAAATTTTTGGTTTCAAACTTTTTTGAAATAAGCTTAATAATACTTTCATAGTCAGAAATTAGATAAAATGCCAAAATTATTCCTATGATAATATAAAAACTTATGGATATAGTAGAGCCTGCTATTTTTAAAAAATAATTTATATCGTAGTGGAGATTCTTTAAATAATTTTCAAGCTCTTTTCTAACTTGTTCGGGCAAAAAATTATAAACATTTTGTAAATTTTGAAAAATTTTCTCAAATTCAGACAATAATATATTGCTAACATAATAAAAGGATAAAAAGATAAAAGATAGTGAGATTGATATGAAGAAAAGTGCGCTTAAAGACCTTGGAATTTTATATTTTTGTTTTAAATAATTTACCGCAGGTAAGAAAATTAATGTTATTACAATAGCAATAACAATTGGGATTATTGCATTTGAAATCATTTTAATTAAAATGATAATTGCTATAATGTTAGAAAAGATAAATAATTCTCGTTTGTTTTCAATTTTAAATGCAATTGAAGAGAGGATAGATAGTAAAAATCCCGCTAATAATTTTGAAAATGATAAAAAAAGTGATAAGATAATTGATAGAATACCAAGCCAAAATATCACTTAGTTCTCTTTATATCATTTAAAACTTCATTTACATCTACTATATGACCTATATAATTTTTTACAATTCTTCCTTTACTATCAATTAAACTAATTCTTGAAGTATGGTCTATGAAGTAAACACTATCATTTACGGGGCGCTTTATAGCAACTATTTTAAATTCATTCATTAAACCTTCCCAATCCCCACCTGTTAATAATTGCCATCTATTAAAATTCAAATCTCTAATTTTTCCAAATTCCTTTAATACGGATGGTTTATCTCTTAAAGGGTCAAATGACACTAAAACAAAAACAATATTCTTTTCATTTGTTTTTTTGTCAATTTTTATCATATTTTCTACAATTGTTGGACAAATATCGGGACAATGAGTATATATAAATCCTATAAGAATCTTCTTACCCTTAAAATCATCTGGAAATGTTATTAAAACTGAGTCTTGATTAAATAATTTATATTTTCCTTTAATTTCAGCAATAGGTGACAAACTTTGACATGAAAATAAAAACAAAAAAATTAGTTTTCTCATTCTTTTATTTCTTTAAATCTCCTTCTTATTTCTCTATCTGACATATTTCTAACAAATGTTAATACAGCACGCTTTGGTTTATGCTTTTTAATTACTTCAATTTTTTCAATAACAGGTGAATATATTGGAAAAATTCTTTCAACACCAATACCTTGACTAACTTTTCTAACAGTAATAGTTTTTGTAATTCCCTTTCCTCTCATTCTAATTATCATACCTTCATATGGTTGGATTCTTGTTTTTTCTTCCCATTTTCTTGTCTTTGGATTAAATCTTGATTCTGTAACTCTTACATGAACTCTTACAATATATCCAGGTTTAAGCTCAGGAACTTCCTTTAAATATCTTTTTTCTATCTCATTTATAATTTCCGCTTTGTTCATAAAGAGCGGGCGACCGGATTTGAACCGGCGACCCCCTGCATGGCAAGCAGGTGCTCTACCACTGAGCTACGCCCGCTAAGTTTGAAAATTTTAAAGCCTAATATGAAATGCTTTAAAATTTCAATGCTATGCTTCTTGCCCTTTCCATTTTTGCTCTTATTGGACTTTTTGGAGCTTTTTTAGTGCTTTTTCATAGAAAACCAATTTATAATGCCTTAGGGCTTCTCTTAAATTTCCTTAGCTTAGCTATTATTTATTTCTTATTGAATGCTCCTTTTCTTGGTGTTATTCAAATTATTGTTTATTCTGGCGCTATTGTAGTGTTTTTCTTATTTGTAATAATGCTTCTTAATTTAAGGGAACCACTTATGGATTTTGATTTCTCATTTAAGGGTTTGCTTTCAATTATCACTATAATAGCATTATTTATTTTAGTTAGTGTAACCCTTTATATTGTAAAATTACCAAAATTTGAACTTGGTGAAGAGGGTAAAGTTAGTAAGATTGGAGAGTTATTACTTACAAATTATTTAGTTCCATTTGAGCTTGCTTCAATTCTCTTGCTTCTTGCTATTGTAATAGCTATTATAATTGGAAGAAAACAGGAATAATGAGGGTTTTATATAACGATATAAAAAATCTAATTGAAAATTTCAATTTAAGTCCATATCAATTAAAAGAATTATTTGAAAATATTGGTATTGAAGTTGAAAACTTTATTGATTTGAGTGAGGGATTAAAAGATAAAGTTTTTGCTGGAATTGTAAAGGATTTAAAATTAGATGGAAATTTAAAAATTTTAAAAGTTTGGACAAAAGTTGGAGAATTTCAAATTATTACAACAGCCCAAGTAAATATAAATGATAAAGTAGTTTTAGCATTAGAGGGAACAAAATTGAAAAATGGAGAGGAAATTAGAAAAAAATATATTAAAAGCTATTTATCTGAGGGAATGTTATTATCTGAGGAAGAAATTGGAATTTCTGATATTTCTGATAGAGTAATAATTTTGCCATCTGATTTTGATTTAAATGAGGATGTTTTAAACTATTTGCAATTAAACGATTATTTATATGAGCTTTATATATTCCCAAATAGAGGGGATTTAATGGGATTATTAGGGATTTGTTATGAGATTGCATCCTATTTAAATTTATCTGTAAAAGATATTGAAATGATAAAAAAAGAAAATTTTGAAGATGTTAATTTTCCAATTGAGATTGAAAATAATGAAGGATGTTTTAGGTATGTTGGAAGAATTATAAAGAATGTAAATGTCTCAGATAGCCCAAGTTATTTAAGATATAAATTATATCTTTTGGGATTTCGCTCTATAAATAATATTGTAGATATTACGAATTATGTTATGTGGGAAATTGGCCAACCTTTACATGCATTTGATTTAGAAAGAATAAATGAAAAAATTATTGTAAGAAATGCAAGAGATGGAGAAACTATAAAATGCTTAGATAATGTTGAAAGGAAATTAAGTTCTGAAATTCTTGTAATTGCTGATAAATACAAACCAGTAGCAATTGCAGGAATTATTGGAGGAGAGGAAAGTGCTATTAGTAATGATACAAAACATATTTTACTTGAAAGTGCTTACTTTAATAAGTCTTATATTTCAAGAGCAAGTAGAATGCTAAAATTAAAAACAGAATCTTCAAAAAGATTTGAAAAAGGTTTGAATTGGGAATTTGTTGAAATCGCATCCAAAAGAGCAAGTTATTTAATAAGTAAAATTGCAAATGGAATTTTATTTAATGCGATTGATGTTTATAAAAATAAAATTGAAAAGAAAAAAATAAAAGTTTATTTAGAAAATGTAAATAAGCTTTTGGGCTTAAATTTAAATCAAATTGAATTTGATAATATATTAAATAGAATTGGAATTAAAAAAATTGAAAATGAATATGAAATTCCATATCACAGAGATGATTTAGAAAATTATTATGATATTGCAGAAGAAGTTTGCAAACATATTGGAATTGAAAACATACCCTCAAACTATGAAGCAAAAATAATAGCAAATATATCAAAAATTAAAAAGAATGTTTATGAAAATGCTATAAATTTTCTATTCCCAAGGGGTTATTATGAAGCAAAAACATTAAGTTTAATTTCTGAACAAAAGGCAAAAGTTTTTTATGATAACTATTTAAAAATTTCTAATCCTATTAGCTTGGATATGAGTGTATATAGAAGTTATATTATTTCAAGTCTTCTTGATAGTTTATCTATCAATATAAGGCGCAATGGTTATGGTTTAAAACTTATGGAATTTGGTAATGTTTTTAGAGAGAATAAGGAGTTTGAAAGCTTAGGAATTGTTGTTGGTGGTAAAAAAGTTAAAAGTTATTTTGAGAAGGAAGAATATTATAGTATTTATGAATTAAAGGGGGATGTTGAGGTTCTTTTAAATTATTTAAACTATAACTATGAATTTAAAATTTCCCAAAGGGCATTTTTAAGAACTTGTCTTGATATTTATTCAGATAGTAAATTAATTGGTTTTTTGGGTGAATTAAAAAGAAGTGTTTTAAAATTATATGATATTAAATTTCCGGTATATGTGTGTGAAATTGAATTAGATGAAATAAAGCCTTCATATTATGAGGAATTTTCAAAATTTCCAAAAATTGAAAAGGATATTTCTATATTACTTAAAAAGAGTGAATATTACATTAATTTGGAAAATCAGTTGAAGTCTTTGAATGTTCCATATTTATATGATTTTTATTTAATAGATGTTTATGAAGGTCCTTCTATTGATAAAGATTATAGAAGTTTTACTTTTAGGCTAGTTTTCTTATCAAAAGAAAGAACACTTAGGGATGAAGAAGTGAATGAGATTTTTATGGATATTATAAATAAAATAGAACAGATGGGTTATAAAGTAAGGAGGATTTAATATGGATGAAAAAGATAAAGAGATAGAAGAAAAACTTGAAAAGCTTTATAAAAAAAGTATGGGTAGCATTATAAAACTTATGGAAGAGAACAAAAGGCTAAAAGAAGAAAATGAGCTTTTAAGGAAGGAGAATGAGAAATTAAAAAACACTATTAAATATCTTGAAGAGAGGATTACTCAAATTTTAGAAAAGCTTGATGTTTTAGAGGATGAAAAGTGAAGATTGAATTTAATTTGTTTGGAACCAATTATAGTTTCACTATGAAAATTGAAAATGAGGAGGAACTTTCTAAACTAAAAGAAATTATATCCGATATTTGTAATTATGTTGAAAATAAATATAAGAATTTAGCAAGAGATAAAAAAGTAGCACTTGTAATTTTGCTTTTGGCACATAAGGTTTTACAAAGAGAAAAGAGGATAGATAGATTAAATCAAATACTTAAAGATTATGAAGCTGCTCTTAATTTTGTTGAGAAAATGGATGAAAGTTAAAAAGGAGGTTATAAGCCATGGAGGTGGCATTGGGAATAATTTTTTCAATTTTTACATTTATTTTAGGTTTTTATATAGGAAGGAGAAAAGTAGATGAATTAAAAAGAAAACTCATGGAATATGAAAATAGTTTTAAGAAAGCAGAGGAAATTATTAGGGAGGCACAATTGAAAGCAGATGAGATAGTAAATACTGAAAGAAAGAAATTAGAAAATGAAATTTATAAAGAAAAGAAGGAATTAGAAAAAGAAAGAAAAAAATTAGAACAATTACAAATTCAAGTTGAAAAAAGGATGGAGAATTTGGACCAAAGGGAAAGGGAATTAAGGAATAAAGAGAGAATTTTACAAGATAAAGAAAGAGCATTAGCTATTAAGGAAAGTAGTATTAATGAAAAATTAAATGAAATTACGAAAGAACTTGAAAGGGTTGCAAATATGACAAGGGAAGAAGCAAGAAAGGAGTTATTAAAGAGTGTTGAAATCCAAGCAAGATATGAAGCAGCTCAACTTGCTCATAGAATTAGAGAAGAAACAAAATTAAGAGCAGAAAGAGAGGCAAAAGAAATTATAGCACAAGCAATCCAAAGGTGTGCAAGTGCTCAAACTGCTGAAACAACAATTAGTATTGTAGAAATTCCATCTGATGATATTAAGGGTAGAATAATAGGAAGGGAAGGAAGGAATATAAGAGCTTTTGAAAGTATTACGGGTGTTGAAGTTATTATAGATGATACACCTGAGGTTATTGTTTTATCTTCTTTTGATCCAATTAGAAGAGAAAAGGCAAAAATTTGTATTGAAAGGTTAATAGAAGATGGAAGGATACATCCTGCAAGGATTGAAGAGATATATAGAAAAGTGGAAGAGGAGTTTGAAAATCATATAAGAAGTGTTGGGGAAGAGGTTGTTTTAAATCTTGGTATAAATCCTATTCATAGTGAAATTGTTTATTATATTGGAAAGATGAAATATAGAACAAGTTATGGACAAAATTTATTATTACATTCTATTGAAACTGCAAAAATTGCAGCTATTATTGCAGGAGAGTTGGGACTTGATAGAAATATAGCAAAGCGTGCGGGACTCTTACATGATATTGGAAAAGTTATGGATGAAGAGGGACCACATGCAGTTATTGGAGGACAATTTTTAAGTAGATTTGGTGAAAATGAATTGGTTGTAAATGCAGTAATGGCGCATCATGGAGATGTAGAACCTATTAGTCCATATGCCCCAATTGTAGCAGCAGCTGATGCTATTAGTGGTTCAAGACCAGGAGCAAGAAGAGAAAGTATTGAGAAGTATATTCAAAGAATAAGAAGACTTGAAGAAATAGCTTATGAGCATAAGGGTGTTGAAAAAGCTTTTGCTATTCAAGCAGGTAGGGAAGTGAGAGTTATTGTAGATGCTAATAAAGTTTCAGATTTAGAAGTATATGAGATTGCAAGAAGTATATCTAAGAAGATAGAAGAAGAATTACAATTTCCTGGGCAGATAAAAGTAGTGGTTATAAGAGAAACAAGAGTTGTGGAGTATGCACGATGAATTTAGGATTTCAGGAAATTCTACTAATAGCATTGGTTTTTATAATTTTATTTGGTCCAGATAAAATTCCACAAGTAATAAAAGCTTTTAAGAAAGCTTATTTGGAATTTACAAGAGCTTTAAATGAAGCAAAAGAGCAAGTAAGGGAGGTTTTAGAAGATGAGGGAAATAACCGAGATAGCAATAAACATACTTAAAGAAGAATGTAAAAAAGAAAATGTAGATTATGGGGATGTTAGAGTTGTATCAGAAGAACAAGAAGAAATTGTTTATAAAAATGGAAAAGTTGAAAATATTTTAAATACCTTAGAAGCTGGTATAGGTATAAGGGTAATGTATAAAGGATTTTGGGGATTTGCTAGCACAAATGATTTTTCCGTTGATAATATTTATAAAACTATTAAAAAAGCTATAACCATAGCAAAAATTAGTTTTAATGTGGGTGGTAGTGGTTTCTCATTAACGGAGGAAGAAGTTTATGTAGATGAATATATTACAAAAATATTAATTGATCCATTTACTGTTCCAATGGATAAGAAAATTGAAATTATGGAAAAAGTTGATAAAATTTTAAGAAGTGATAATAGAATTAAGCTTGTTCATCAAACTATGAGTTTTATAAAGATAGATAAATATTTTGCATCTACAGAAGGGGCTTTTATACATCAAATTGTATATCAAAGTGGTGGAGGATATACCGCGTATGCTTTTAGTGATGAAGATATGCAATTTCGCTCTTACCCTGCAAGTCATGGCGGTAATATGCTAACAGGTGGATTTGAAATTATATTAGAACAAAATTGGGAAGATAATGCACATTTAGTAAAAGATGAAGTATTAAAATTGTTATATGCCAAAAAAATTGAAATGGGAGAATATGATATTATTATTGGGACACATCAAATGGCTCTTCAAATCCATGAAAGTGTAGGTCATGCTCTTGAACTTGATAGGGTTTTGGGATTTGAGGCAAGTTATGCAGGAACATCTTGGGCAGATAAAATTGGTATAAAATTTGGTAGTGAGTATATGAATATTGTTCAAGATGGAACAATTGAAAGGGGACTTGGAACATTTGGATATGATGATGACGGAGTTAAAGCAAAGAAAGAGTTTTTGATAAAAGAGGGAATTCTTGTAAATTATTTATCTTCAAGAGATAGTGCAGGATTTATAAATAAGAAATCAACAGGTGCAAGTAGGGCAAGCTCTTATAGAAGAATGCCTATTGTTAGAATGACAAATGTAAATTTGTTGCCTGGCGATAAGGATTTAGAAGAATTAATTTTTGATATTAAGGATGGTTTTTATCTTGAAACGAATAAGTCTTGGTCAATTGATCAAAGAAGATTGAATTTTCAATTTTCAACTGAAATAGCTTATAAAATTAGAAATGGAAAACTTATAAAGGATGAAGTTTATAAAAATCCTGTGTATTATGGAATATCTCCTCAATTTTGGAATAGCTTAGATGGGGTAGCAAATGAAAAGTATTGGAAGCTTTGGGGTGTTCCGAATTGTGGGAAAGGAGAACCTGGTCAAACTGCAAGAGTAGGACATGGTTCAAGCCCTTGTAGATTTAGAAAAGTAAAATTATTTAGTATTTAAGGCTTTAAAATTTTAATATGCGTTATTTTTCTTTATTTTTTATAATTTTTATCTTCCTTGCTTGTTCCAAAAAATCTGACCAAACATCTCCCCAAAACCCCACCTTCTCAAATTACGATGTAATTAGATATTGGGGCTATGATGTAGGTAAAACGCATAAATATTATGCTATTGATACTTCCAGATTTATAATCCCAAATCTTACTGATACTACGATGGTTTATCAAGATACATTTTTAAGGGTTATAAAAGATACATTTGGAAACTTGAATGTTGAATACTATGACTCATTCTATACATCCCAATCAAAAATATATGATACACTTTATGTTGTTAATCCTTTTGTTATTGATACAATAAGGACAGTTAATTTTTTGGATAGCACATCACAAGTAAGTATGGGTTATAAAGTATTCAAAGCACCTCTTTCATTAAATGATAACTGGATACCTATTGAATCTCAAAGTAAATATATAGGAGATACTTTAAGACTTTCAGCTCAGCAACTTGGCTCTTGCACATTGTGGATATATCTTGATAGCTTAAAAATTGATAGCTCTAAGAAAGTTGTTATTGAAGCAAGTCCAGATACTTCATTTAAATTATTTTCCAAGGTATTTTCAAAAATTAAATATCGCTATCAAACAAAACCTCAAACTCCATTTTGTAATGATACTACAATTAAAAAGGACACTGCATTTATAACAAGTTTTGATACTACCTATCTAAAAGCATACCTTGGAATAATGAATATGTATAGATTTGATTCTACTATTGCGAATCTTCAGGTTGGGATGTTTCCAATTCAAGCGGTATTTAAAGTTTATAGCAGGAGGGTAAAAGTTCAATAGAGAGCAACTTTTAAATTTTTATTACTATTTATTAAGAGCGCGTTTATTTGATGAAAAATGTTTTATTTTAAGAAGGCAAGGAAGACTTGGGGTATATCCAGGTTTCAGGGGACATGAAGCAGTTCAAGTAGGCTGTGCGTTAGCTCTTGATAAGAATGATTGGGTTTTACCATATTATAGAGGAACTGCTCTTGCAATTACATTTGGTTTAGATTTATATACCGCTTTTTTATATTGGAAGGGAAATCCACTTGGTGAAAAATTTCCAGATAATTTGAGAGTTGCTAATTTTTATGTAACAATTTCAAGTCAATGTCCCCAAGCGGTAGGTTTGGCATTAGCAGGTAAATTAAGTGGTGAAAATTATTGGGTTTTAACGAACTTTGGAGATGGGGGGACAAGTGAAGGAGAATTTTATGAAGCCCTTAATTTAGCTACTATTTATAATGTAAATGTAATTTTCGTATGTGAAAATAATGGACTTGCTATTAGTGTCCCCTCAAGAAAGGATATTCCAATGAAAAAAGAAGGAATAGGATTTCAAAGCTCTATTGAAAATTTAGCAAAAAAATTCTCAAATATAATTGATAGTTATAGAATAGATGGAACGAACATTTTAGAAGTTTATAAAACAATTAAAGAAATAAAATCAAAAGGAAAACCTGCCTTTGTAGAAGCAATAGTATATAGATTAACACCTCATACAACTGATGAAGATCATTCAAGGTATTTGGATATTGAAGCGGTAACGTTATGGAATGAATTATTTGACCCTGTTAAAAAATTTGAAAATTACTTAAAAGAAATAAATGTTTTAAATGAAGAAATTATAGATGATTTTAAAAATAAAATAAATCAAGAAATTGAGAATGCTATTGAAAAAGCTGAAAATACCCCAATTCCAAAACTAAAAGACATTATTGCAAATCATTTGCATTAAAATTGGCTATAAAATTTCCGACCTATTAAGTAAGAATTTAGGTATGCTAATTTTAATACTAACTTTAAATGAGCCCTTAAAGGTTTTAAATATCGTTGATTACATGATTTCTGATTATGAAAATGCTCTTAAAGATAATAATGAATATCAAGAAATGATTGAATTTTCTCAAAATCTTATAGAATTATCCGATAGCTCAATTATAGAATATTCAAAAGCTTTACATGAGCTTATTAAGAAAAAGGCTGATGTTAAAGAGGTTAAAGAGCTATTATTAAAAATTCGAGAAATTGTATTGAATAATCCAAGCCTTAATATATATCCGAAAAATGAGATTTCATTAAAGGCAGGTAGAGAAATTTATTTATATAATTGTTCAGTATGTCATGGAGATAAGGGAGATGGGAATGGTCCTGCAAGTAGTAAATTAGAACCAAAACCTATAAATTTCTTAGAAAGAGATGATTTAAGTGCTTTTAGAATTTGGGTAGTTTTAAATGTAGGGCTTGTAAATATGCCATCATTTAATAATTTATCTGATGAAGATAAATGGAATGTTGCTTTTTATGTATTATCTTTGAAACATAGAGATAGAAAGGTTAAAAGAGTGGATGATACTATTAGTTTGGCATTAATTTCAAAGCTTTCAGATTATGAATTAAAGGAAAGGGGTTATAGTGATGAGGAAATTGCTTATATAAGAACCAATATTGAAAACTTTGTAAATAAAAGAGATAATTTTAGAGCAATTTTAACTAATCTTGAACTTATAAAGAGTTTATATAATAAGGGTGAATATGAAAAGGCTTATTCTTTATCATTAGATTTATACTTTGTGAATTTTGAACCTATTGAAAAGAAATTATTTGCAAAGGATTTTTCATTTGCTTCACAATTAGAACAAAAATTTATACAACTGAGGGGATTATTAAAACAAAAGGATAAAGAAAAAGAAATAGATAATTTAATTTCATCTATAAAACAAGATTTAGAAAAAGCCAGAACTATAATTGAGGGGGGTATATTTTCAAGAGGATGGGCATTTTTTAATTCATTTATGATTATTTTTAGAGAGGGGTTAGAGGCAGCGATATTAATTGGTATTATTTTGGCAGTTGTAAGTTTAAGTCAAAATAAAATGGCTATATATTTAGTTCATTTTGGTTGGATAAGTGCAATTTTACTTGGTTTTTTAACTTGGTTTATATCGGTTTTTATTATAAATATTTCAACATTATCAAGAGAACTAATTGAAGGGATTGTGGGAATTTTGGCTGCGATTGTATTATTTCATGTTTCTTATTGGCTTATAAGTAAGGCTGAAAGCAAAGTTTGGATAGGGTATATTAAGGAGAAATTAAAAACATCAATAAATAAGGGGAATTTGATTTTTATATTCTTTTTAAGCTTTTTAGCAGTTTATAGAGAAGCTTTTGAAACTGTTCTATTTTATCAAGCCATGCTTATGAATACTCCAAAAACATCTATAAGTTATATTTTTCTTGGATTTATAATAGGTTCTATTTTGATTCTTTTGATCGCGTATGCAATTATTAAACTTCAAATGAGATTACCTTTAAATTTAATTTTTCCTATTACAGGTTCAGCTCTATATTTACTTTCCTTTATATTTACTGGTCAGGCTATAAGAAGTTTTCAAGAAGCAAACATAATACCGACTACAAGCTTAAATATCATTCCACCTATTGATTTCTTAGGAATATATCCAACCCTTGAAACATTATTAGCCCAAAGCATATTTATTATTCTTGTAGTTTTTGCCTTAATTATTATTAGAAATGAAAAGAAAAAGAGAGAGAAGTTAATTAGTGAGATTGAAATTGCAGAAAGGGAAATTTTAAACATTTTGGAAAATATAAATAATGCAAAAGATAGAATATGTAAGTTTCAAAATTTAATTGTAAATTTTTCAGAAGTTCCAGAAAAGTTAAACATAGCCCTTTTACACTTACAAAATTTAGAAAATGCCCTTAAAGAAGTTCATCAAGAGATAAAGAAAAATAATTGAAAAATTATTTTGAATAATCCTTTGGTTTAAAATCCTTGCTATTTAAAATTCTTACATCCTTTCCATCCTTATGCTCTATTACAAAAAATCCTTTCTTCTCTGCTAAATTTCTTATATTTTCAGTAATTCTTATCCCCGCTATTGCCCCATAAAGCTTATAACCTCTATAAAAAGGATAAAACTCAAAAAATCTATTTAAATTATTCTCTAATTGCTCAAAATCTTCATTTCTAAATTTTGTTTTTGTTTCAATTACTATTACAAAATCTTTTCCAATTGCTAATCCATCTATTTCATAATTATCACCACCTCTTCTAATCAATTGCCTTTCAATCAATTGTATTATTTCTAATCCATATTCTTTTGCTGCATTTTCAAATCCATCTAAAATTATCTTTTCAGCATAATCACTCCATATGCCATTTAAATCACTTATAGATTTTGTTAAATTCTCTATTTTCTTTCTATCTTCTTCTGCCCTCTTCCTATCTTCTTCAGCTCTTTTTCTATCTTCCTCTATTAATTTTCTTAATTCTCTTATAGCTTCTATATTTTTTTCATAAAGTTGCTTCAACTCTTCCAATTCCCTATCACGCTTATTCCTTCTTCTTTTATTCTTCATATTGATAATTTTAAAGCTTTGAATAATTTCTATTTTTTAATCCATCAAAAATTATTTTTTTAAGCTCTGTTAATCTTTTCATTGCTTCTCTATGTTCCTTTTCTCTTTGCTTTTCATATTCCTCTGCTCTCTTTCTATCTTCCTTAGCTCTTTTTCTATCTTCCTCTATTAATTTTCTTAATTCTCTTATAGCTTCTATATTTATTTCATAAAGTTGTTTTAATTCTTCCAATTCCCTATAGCCCTTATTCTTTCTTTTCTTCTTCATATTTAAAATTTGCTTTTCCTATATTCTCTACAAAGTTTAATATAACTTAAAAGCTCATTTAGGCTTAATGTATTTATCACATCATCTTTTGTTAATAATCCTTTTCTTGCTAATTTTACTCCAAATAAAATCATACTAAATCCAGCTCTATTGTGAGCATCGGTTCCAATTGAAAACTTTATACCATATTGTTTTGCTTTTAATATATTTAAATCATTTAAGTCCAATCTATTATAATGAGCATTAATTTCAAGAACAATTTTCCTTTCGCTTGCTTTCTTAAAAATTTTATCTAAATCCATCTTATATGGTTCTCTTGAAATAACAAGTCTTCCTGTTGGATGCGCTATTATATCAACATAAGGATTATCCATTGCTTTTAAATATCTTTCTGTAATATCTTCATCCTTTTTAACATTATGAATTGAAGCAAGAACTAAATCTAATTCTTTTAAAATCTCATCAGGATAATCTAAACTTCCATCATTTAAAATTTCAACTTCTGCTGAAATAAGTAATTTAACTCTTGAGCTTTTATTAAACTTTTTAATTTCTTCATTTCTTCTTATTAAATCTTCAGTTTCCATTCCACCAGCTACTTTTAAACTTTTAGAATGGTCTGTAATTGCTACATATTCATAATTTAACTTTAATGCTTCTGCTTCAATTTCCCAAAAGTCCATAACTCCATCAGAATACTTACTATGAACTTGTAAATCACCCTTTATATCTTCTAATTCTATTAATTTTGGAATTTTGAAATTTTTTGCAAGTTCAATTTCTCCTCTTGCTTCCCTTATTTCTGGTGGAATATATTGTAAATTTAACTTTTCAAATACCTCTTCTTCTGTTTTACCCGCTATATAAATTTCATCTTTAAATAAACCATACTCATTTAATTTATAACCCTTTTCAATTGCTAAATCTCTCATTAATATATTATGCTCCTTTGAACCTGTAAAATACATAAGAGCGGAACCCCAACTTTTTTCTTCTATTATTCTTATATCAACTTGTATTAGTCTATGATTTGAAAGCTCATAAAGAAATGATATTTTTGTTTCTCCTTTATTAATTACTTCTACAATTCTTGGATGCTTTAATATCTCTTCACTTATATCTCTTTTTGAACAAATTAAAATATCTACATCTCCAATAGTTTCCTTAAATCTCCTAAAAGAGCCAGCGACTTCTACCTTTTCAACACCTTCAATACTACTTAAATAATTTTTTAAATTTATAATATCTTGATAAACTTCACCAATAGCAAATCTCTCACTTAACTTTTTATATAATTCAAGCCCCTTCTTTATATTTTCTATTTTCTTAATACCAAATCCTCTAATTTTTAAAAGCTGACCACTTTCAAGAACTTTCTTTAACTTTTCAATACTATCAACATTAAAATAGTCATATAATAATTTAGCAGTTTTTGGTCCAATATATGGAATTTTCATAATTTCAAATATCCCTCTTGGAATTTTACTTAATAATTCTTCATGCTTTTTAATTTTTCCCGTATTTAAAAACTCTATAATTTTTTCTCTTAATTCCTCACCAATTCCATAAATTTTCTCATTTCTATTTATATAAACGCTAATATCTTCTGGTAATCCTTCCAAAACATTTGCGGCAGTTCTATATGCTCTTACTCTAAATGGATTGTCACCAAGAAATTCTAATGCATCTGCTATTTCTTCAAAAATTTTTGCTAAAATTTGGTTATTATTCATTTTCAAAGTTAAACTTAAACTTTTTTATTCCAAACAAATTTCTTATTCTTTGGCTTATGAACTTTTCTGTATCTTTTAAGCCATAAGTGGCATTAGAAGATATATAGAGGTCATGAATATATAGATATACGTTATCTCCTATTTTGAAGGGCTCATTTTCCCTTTCAAATTCAATTTCATATTCTGGTCTTGAATAAAGATTTATTGTAAATAGGTCCTTGCTTATTCCTCCTTTTGGAACATAACCTTTATAAATTCTTTGAAGCCAGAATATATTAGCAAATTTTATAAGAGTTTTTATATTTTCATTTTCTTTAATGTGGTCATAAAATTTAAATGGCAAACTTTCTTCTAATAGTGTCAAAAACATTTCAAAGTCAAACATTTCAAAAACTTGATAATCTAATAGATTTCTTGAATACTTAAATATATTTTCTCCCTTTCTTGATTTATATAAGAAAAATAAATAACCAAGGGCATATGGGTCGCTAAGAACTTTATATAATATATCTACAATCTCTGCTAAATATATTAAATATCCTTTTTCAAATTCCTCCAAATGCTCTTTTGGAATATAAGGAAATCTTGGAATTAAATTTGAAGTTATAAATTCTTTTGCATTTATATATCTTACCGCTTCTACATATAATGTTTTTTCCCAAAATGTTGCCCAACCCTCATGAATATATTTTGTAAGTGTAATAGGATAAGAGTACATAGCTCTATGCCTAAAAATTGAAATAATATCTCTAATAGGTTGGGCAATCCAAGGTATTGACATCAATGCATATAAAATATCGCCTTCATCTTCACTTGGATATTCTGGCTCTTCAATAATAAATGTTTTCTTTTCGGGGTCAAATCTTTCTCTTGGTTTATAAGATATTGAACTTGGTTGAATTTCTCCTTCCCTGAATGAAGAAGATATTTCACTTAAAATTTCTGCTATATCTTCAACACTTTCAACAAAATCTATTCCATATTTTTCTTCATAGTTTCTTAAAATGTTTCTATACTTGCTTACAGAGGAAGTATAAGATATGATGGGATTATAGAATTTAGCTTTTAATGTGTGATTTTTAAATAAATCTGCATGAGCATATGCATGTAAAATAACTGCTATTTGATAAGCAATTGGCATATCACTTCTAATAAATCCAATAGCATAATCCCCCATATCATATATTACTTCAAGAACACCAATTACATAGTTTTTTGTCCAATCCCTTTCAAGTAAGCTTTGTTGCCAATATGCATATCCATCTTCCCAAAATTCAATATCATAGGGCACTCTACCCATTATTGTATCTGCTATTTCTTCATTATCAAGTATAATCCATTCAACAGGCAATGGATCTAAATGATGAGCTTTTACAAGAGCTTCTAAATCTTCAATAATTTTTTTATCTATTTTGGGCATAGTTAAATCTCCCTATCTTTCCAAGATGTTTAAATATCCAATGTAAAACATTTACAGTATCAACATTATTAGAAATTGCTATTTCTCTTCCCATAAACAAAATTGAGCTATTGTGTGGAATATAGGAAAATGTATTAAATGCACTCTCGCTATCATATACAATTATGCCATAGAAATGAAATGGATCACCTCTAAATAAGGTTTTTTCAAAAACTTCTAAATCATTTGAAAATACAGAAAAATCACCTGCATAAAATAAATATCTACTATAATTTTTATATTTGTTTGCGATATTCCTTACTTTTATTGAAAAATCATATAATGATGTTCCTCCACCACCTTGAATTTTTGCAAATTCCCTAATAGGATTAGCATCTTCACTATCAAGAATATATAATGGATTTTCTGATTTTGGGATTTTTAATGGTCCAAAAACCTTTGCAGATACTTCATGGGATACACCATAAAATTCAGTAGTTTCAAAATTTGTTCCAAAGAATTGAATAAGACCTATTACTAAGGATTTTGCAATAACTCTTTCAATATCACTAATTGATCCAGAAACATCAATTCCAAGAATTACTAAGCATTTTTTACTAAGGGTTTCCTTTATTGAAAATCTATTAAAAATTAAATCTTCATCAATAAATGGTTCTTCAAATAGAGAGGATGGTTCTAAATTCCCTTCAATAGCTAATCTTTTCATCTTTTGTTTTAATGTTCTTTCAATATCAAGTTGGCTCATTCTTCCAATTTTTGATTTTCCTTCTTTTCTAATATCAAATTCAAAGCTTGTCTCTTCAATAATTATAGGAATTTGAAAATCAGAAAGGAAATACTTAACAATTTCATCTCTTCCAACCGCTCCCTCATCTTCACTTCCAGGTGATGTTCCTTTTGTAATTCCAAGATCAAATTCCCAAATATATAATGGTCTTGGTAATACTAATCTTGGAATTTTTGTAGTTTTATCAAGTGAAACATTAGGCTTTTCTTTTAACAACCTTCTAAGATATTTCCATTTTGTGTTCATGCTATTTTAAATTTTAAGGGACTTAAAGTAAAAAGTCAAGTAGATATAAAGTTATAACTTTAAAATTTTTTAGTAATGAGGTTGTTAATTGTATCAAATAGATTGCCAATAACCATAGAAGAAGTTGATGGTAATTTAATAGTTAAAAAAAGTGTTGGAGGTCTTGGATTTCCAAGTAGTGATTTTAATAATAAACAAAAGGAAATTTTATCCAAAAAGCTTTTTAAAGAGTATAATTCTTTGCCAGTTTTTTTATCCAAAAAACTTATAGATAAGTTCTATTATGGTTTTTGTAATAAAGTAGTATGGCCGTTATTTCATTTATTTACAAATTATGTTGAATGGGATGAAGAATTTTGGAAAGCATATGTAGAAGTAAATGAGATTTTTGCTCAGGAATAGATGATTATCATTTAATGCTTTTGCCTTTGATGTTAAGAAAGAATATTAGGAATTCTAAAATAATTTTTTTCTTACATATTCCATTTCCACACTTTGAGACATTTCAATTATTGCCACGTTCTTGGAGAAAATAGGATTCCATACATATGAATATTCTCAAAATTTTCTTCAAACAGTTTTGAGATTCTTGGGTTATAGAAATGAAATGGGTAAAATTTTAACAGAGGATAGGGTTATAAAAGTAGGGACATTTCCAATGGGTATAAATTTTCAGAAGTTTTATCTTGCATTAGAAAATAATGAAATTTTTGAGAGAGTTCAAGAATTAACTCGGAAATAGATAGACTTGATTATACAAAAGGTATATTGAATAGACTGAAAGCTTATGAGATATTTTTAAGGAATAATCCTCAATATTTTAATAAAGTTGTTTTAATTATGGTAGTTGTTCCAGGGCGGGTTGGGGTTGAGCGCTATCAAAAAACAAAAAGTGAAATAGATGAATATGTTGGAAAGATAAATGGTGAATTTGGAAATATAGAGTGGACACCTGGTATAGATGTAATGCTTGTTACACCATTGCGTGATGGAATGAATTTAATTTCCAAAGAATTTATTGCATCTAAGAGAGATGGTAAAGGGGTTTTGATTTTAAGCGAAACCGCATTAGTTAATCCAAATGATATTTCTGAAATTGCTAATTGAAGAACAAATTAAAAGAAATAAAATAATGCAAGATAGATTAAGGAAATATGATATCGTAAGATGGGGAAATGAGTTAATAAGAGAATTAATTTCTATTAAGGAAGAACAAGAGAAATTTTCCATTAAATTGCTAAATTCAGAATTGAAAGAAAAAATAATTGAGCATTATAAACAATCTAAAAGAAGACTTATATTATTAGATTATGATGGGACGCTTGTTCCGTTTTCCAGAATGCCCATGAGAGCAAAACCAGATGCTGATTTATTAGATTTACTTAAATAGCTTGTTAAATATGAAAAAAATGAAGTAGTTATACTAAGTGGTAGGAATAAAGGAACACTTGAAAATTGGTTTTCACCTATTAAGATTAATTTGGTGGCAGAACATGGGATTT
>JAUQPS010000057.1 GCA_030550205.1 bacterium | reverse complement strand
AAGGGGTTTTTGGTGGTGTTGTGATGAAAAAGGTCCATGTGTTTATAAGAACGCAATAAATGTTTTTTAGAGTTTTAGTTTTATTTTTAATTTTTGGATGTGAAAGTGTTAATGATTTAAAATCACAAAATCTGCGAATTATATCACTTGTTCCATCTGCGACAGATATAATTTATCTTTTAAATGGAGATGATGTCCTTGTAGGAATTAGTAATCAGGACTATTATAAGAAGGAAAAAGTAGGAGATATGATAAATCCAGATTATGAAAAAATTATAAAATTAAAACCAAGTTTAGTAATTTTAACTATGCCTTTACATAGAAAAGTTGCTCAGGAATTATCAAAACTAAATATAGATACAATATCAATAAGTCCAGAAAGTATTGAAGATATATTTAACAGCATATTAAAACTTGGAAAAATTTTAAATAAAGAAGATAGAGCTAAATTTGTAGTAGATAGTTTAAAAAGTATTTTGGATAGTTTAAAAGTTGATAAAACTCTTTCTGGCAATAAAGTATTTTATGAAATATGGGATAATCCATTATGGACTGCTGGAAATAAAACATTTATAAATGATATTTTAAAATTTCTTAATTTGGAAAATATATTTTCTGATAAGGAAGGGTATTTTTCTGTTTTAGAAGAGGAAGTCATAAAAAGAAATCCTGATATCATTATAATTGCTCATAGTAATGTTAAAATTGAAGATGTAAAAAATCGCAAGTTTTGGAATAATATAAATGCTATAAAAAATAACCAAGTTTATATTGTTGATGAGAATTTATTTAATAAACCTGGACCCAACTTTGTATCTGCTATAAAATTTCTAAAATCAACACTTTACTCAAAAGGAGGTTGATATGAAGGCTCTTTTAAGGGATATTTTCAGAAAGAAAAAGTATGATATAGAAGCTACACAATTTGTAAGAAAGCTTGGGGTTTTGGACCTTACGGGAATAGGAATTGGGGCTATTATAGGAGCTGGGATATTTGTAATTACAGGTCAAGTCGCTGCTCATTATGCTGGTCCTGCTATTGTTTTATCTTTTATTTTAGCAGGCTTAACAGTTTTGGTTAGTGCTCTTGTTTATGCTGAATTGAGTTCTCGCTATCCAATAGCAGGTAGTGCTTATAGTTATACTTATACATCATTTGGAGAGTTTTTAGCATGGCTTGTTGGTTGGAATTTATTATTAGAGTATGGAGTTTCAGTAGCAGCGGTAGCAAGTGGTTGGTCTGGGTATTTTCGCTCCTTATTAGAAAAGAATTTAAATATACATTTTCCAGATATTATAAGTGGTAAAGCTCCGATATTTTTAAATCTACACTTTGATTTAATTGCATTTTTAGTAGTAATAGCAGTATTTATTTTGTTATTTGTTGGAATTAAGGAAAGCTCTAATGTTAATTTGTTTATTGTATTTATTAAATTATTTACACTTGGATTATTTTTAGCAGTAGGTCTTTTTATTGTCGGAATTGATTTGAATAATTTAAATCCATTTATACCTGAACCTGCAAAGAACTTTAAAGGTGAGGATGCTTATGGATGGTTTGGGGTTCTTAGAGCAGCAAGTATTATTATATTTGCATATTTGGGATTTGATGCAATATCAACAGTTGCAGAAGAAGCCAAAAATCCTACTAAAACAGTTCCAGTTGGTGTTCTTTTAGCTTTATTTATTAGCACATTTTTATATATTAGTGTTAGCTTTACATTAGTAGCAATTGCTCCTTATAAAGAATTAGGTGTTTCAGATCCATTAGCAAAGGCTATGTATATGCATGGACAAGTTCTTGTAGGAAATATTATTGCTATTGGAGCTATTATTACAATAACAAGTGTTATGATTACAATGGGGCTTGGATTTACAAGAGTTGCTTATGCATTAGCAAGAGATGGACTATTATTTAGTGTATTTAGTAAAGTTCATCCAAAATTTAAAACTCCATATGCATCTACGATAGCTGGTGCTATATTGCTTAGTATATTAGCTGGATTTGTGCCATTGACGGAGCTTGCAGAGCTTGTTAATGTTGGGACATTATTTGCATATTTTGTGGTAGGTCTTGCAGTTTTATATTTAAGAATTAAGAATGAACCTGGTGGTACATATAGAGTTCCTTTTCCTTGGGTATTAATTCCTTTAAACCTTGCTTTAATAATTTTTGTAACTTCTGGACTTCCACCACTTACTTGGATAAGATTTTTTATATGGGTTGTTCTTGGGATTTTAATATATGTTATTTATGGATATCATAAGTCAAGAAAAGTTTGGATGTGAATAAATTTTATATTAAAAGATTTTGCTAATAATTCATCAGTTTTACTATCGCCTATGAAATAAGATTGTTCAATATCAATATTGTATGTGTAAATAATTTTCTTTAAAAAATAACCTTTTGGTTTTCTACAAGGACAATTTTCATTAGGATGATGTGTGCAATAAAAAACCGCTTCAAATTTTATTGGATAAATTAGCTCTTCAATGAATTTTTGAATTCTTTCAATATCCTTAATTGAATAATAACCTCTTTTAACCCCTGATTGATTGCTAATTAAGAAAAATTTAAATTCATTTTTATATTTAAGCATTTTTTCTTTAATACCTTTTTTTAATTTTATTTGCCAAGGATATTTTGGATAATGTGCATTTTCAATAATTGTTCCGTCTCTGTCAAATATCAATGATTTGAACATATGACCATAAAATTGCTTTATCTTTTAAAATTTCAATATATATAGGCTTTTTAGATTTTGGTATCACTTCAATGTAGTTTAAATTTTTATTTTTATTGTAATTTAAAGCACATGCCAAAGCGCCTGTCGCACAACTAAGCTCTTCTCTATCACGTCCATATTCCCATGTTCTTACAGAAATTTTCCCTACTTCAATCTCACTATATATATTAAAATGCTCATCAGATATCTTAAAAAATTGTTCTTTTTCTTTTTCAAGTTCAAAATTTTCTACATTTTCAACTCTTCTTACATAATGTTTAACTCCAATTTCAAAGTTTTCAAATATAAGCCCTATAAATGCTATTTTATCTTTTATTTCCTTTATAATTGTTTTTCTTGGACCAATAGGTGTAATAATACTCATCTGAAGTTTATTTACTTGTCCAATATAATAAGCATAAAAAGTTAAACATCTTATAGCATGTCCACAAAATGGAACTTCAAAACCAAGATAATTTATATACTTAAAAGCAAAATCATATTCATTTGACTTTAATGGACTTATAACTCCATCTGCTCCAATACCTTTTTTCCTATCACATAATAACTTTATTGTTTCAATATCTAATTTTATAAATTCTTCTTCCTTTACTGCTATAAAATCATTTCCGCAAGCATCTATTTTTATAAATGACATATTTAAAAGCTTTAAAATTTTAAACTATGGAATATAAGAAAAAAAATAATTTAAGACCTGAGACATTAATTTTAAGTTATGGTTATGTTCCTGCTTGGTCTGAATATGCTTTAAAGCCTCCTATATATCAAACATCAACTTTTATTTTCAAAAGTGCAAGGGATGGTAAAAGATTTTTTGAGATTGCTTATGGGTTGAAAGAAAAGGAACCTACTGAACAAATTGGACTTATATATAGTAGATTAAATAATCCAAATCTTGAAATTCTTGAAGATAGATTGACTTTATATGATAAGGCAGAAGATGCGGCAGTTTTTTCAAGTGGAATGTCTGCTATTGCTACTACGATATTAACATTTTTAAGACCAAATGATAAAATTGTTTATTCATCACCACTTTATGGTGGAACTTATTATTTATTTGAACACTTTTTAAGAGATTTTGGTATAGAAGTTTTAAAATTTTATTCAAATGAAGATGAAAATATAGCAATTGAATTAATAAGAAGGGAAAAACCAAAAATAATATATATTGAAACTCCTGCAAATCCTACTCTTGATATGATTGATATTGAATTATTTTCAAAGTTAGCCAAAGAGATAAATGCTCTTTTAATTGTAGATAATACTTTTCTTGGTCCTATATATCAAAAACCTCTTGAATTTGGAGCAGATTTAGTAATATATTCTGCAACAAAATATATAAGTGGTCATAGTGATGTTGTAGCAGGTGCGGTTGTAGGTTATAGTAAGTATATATCTGAAATTAAGAAAACAAGAACGTTTCTTGGAACAATAACTGACCCAATAGATGCTTGGTTATTGATGAGAAGCCTTGAAACATTAAAAATTAGATTTGAAAAACAAACTCAAAATGCTATTGAAATAGCAAAGTTTTTAAAAGAGCATCCAAAAGTTAAAAAAGTTTATTATCCAGAATTCTTTACTTCAAGACAATATGAAATTTATAAAAAGCAATGCCTTGGTCCTGGTGCTATGATTTCATTTGATATTAAAGGAGATGAAGAAGAAGCCTTTAAATTCTTAGATAGTTTAAAAGTTTTTAGACTTGCGGTTAGTCTTGGGGGAACAGAATCCTTAGCAGAGCATCCTTGGAGTATGACCCATTCTGATATTGAAGAAGAAGAAAAATTAAAAATTGGTATTACAAGAAGTATGATAAGATTATCCATAGGAATTGAATATGTTGAAGATTTAATAAATGATTTGAATCAGGCATTGAATAATATATGATTTTAGCAGTTGAAACATCTACTAAATATCTTTCTATTGCAATTGCAAAAAATTATAATGAAATTATCTTAGAAGCAAATGTTTTTTTAGAATTTTCACATTCCGAAAACTTAAATAAATTATTAAATGAGTTAAAAATTGAACTTTTGGATATAGATGAAATTATTATATCAAAAGGTCCAGGTTTTTTTACATCTTTAAGGATTTCAACAGCCTTTGCAAAGGCTCTTAAAATTGTAAATCAAAATGTTAAATTTAAAGCTATTAGTAGCTTAAAAAATATTGCTTATAAATTAAAAGGTTATAAAGTTATACCAATTCTTCAAGCTCCTAAAAACCAGTATTATGCTTGTGCCTTTGATGAAAATTTTCAATTAGTACTTGATGAAGGAATTTATGATTTAGATTTTTTAAAAAGTGAATTTAAAGACTTTATTATAATTGAGGATATTCCTCGTGCTTATCATTTAATAAAACTTGCAGAATTTGAAAATTACTTAGATATAGAAGTTTTTGAACCTAATTATATAAGAGAACCAGATGCAGTTTATAATAAGAGAAGCAAATAATAAAGATTTGTTAAAAATTGTTGAGATTGAAAAAGTTTCATTTGGAAAAGGTGCTTGGGGTTTATATTTTTTAAAGAAATTTTTAGAAGTTAAATTTAATAAAATTATTGTTGCAGAAAATAATGAGATATTAGGTTATTGTGCATTTTCTGATGAAGGCGATATTATTCATATTAAGAGCATAGCGGTTCATCCAGATTATAGAAAGATGGGCATTGGAAAAGCTTTATTAAGAGAAATTATGAAATACCAAAAGGATATTTATTTAGAAGTAAGAGTTAGTAATGAACCCGCTATAAGGTTATATGAAAGCTTGGGATTTAGAAAAATTGCTATTCTTAAATCATATTATTCAGATGGTGAAGATGCTTATAGGTATTATTTTAAGTTCTTGACTTTTACATAAAGAATTATTAAAAATATGAAGATAAAAATCCAGAATATTGTGTATGCCAAGAATAAGTAAATCATTTTAAGCTCCTTTTAAGCTCATAGTGGTCAATTTTATAAGTTAAATAAAAGAGAATAATAAATAGTAAAGAAAGAGTAAAAAGACTAAACATTAAGACATATACAATTTCTGGAGACATATTAAATTTCTCACTTCTTCCTTCAATTACAATGGGATGTAAGCTTCTCCAAATTCTAATTGAAATAAATGTTAATGGCACATTTATAAAACCAATAATAGCAATATATGAGCTTATTTTAGCTCTTGTTTCAATATCATCATTCAACATATTTCTAAATGCAATATATCCAAAGTAATATAAAATTGTAATTGCCATTGTTGTTAATCTTGGGTCCCAAGTCCAAAAAACCCCCCATGCTGGTTTTGCCCATATTGAACCCATTATAGTAGAAATTATTCCGAACAATAATCCAAGCTTTACTGATACCGCAGATAAAATATCGTATTTTAAATTTCTGGTTTTTAAATAATATATTGAAAAAATAAGTGCTAAAAATAATGATAACATCATAAGCCAAGCAGATGAAACATGATAATAGAAAATTTTTTGAATATGACCAAGAATTAAACCTTTTTCACCAGGCCAGTTTACAGGAGGAGCCCATATAAAAATAAGAAATAAATTAATAGGTATTAAGATAAAAATTAGGAAAAAAAGGATTTTCAAGAGCCTGCGGGCGGATTTGAACCGCCGACCTCTTCCTTACCAAGGAAGCGCTCTAACCTCCTGAGCTACGCAGGCATTTTGAAAATTTTAAAGCTTTTTACTCTTCTATAAATTCAACTTGTTTAGCAACCCAATCTATAATAACTTTTGCATATTCCAAGCCTGTTTTTGCCAACTTAACACTTAAATTTCCATCATAACCCATATAAATGTGTAATATATCATAAGCGGAATTAAAATAATTTAAAATTTTTTTATCTCTTTTTGAAATAAATTCACTATACTTATTAACATTTCTTCTACCTTTAATTCTTATATTTTGTTTTTCCATTAAATAATCCAAAGCTAACAAAACCCCTGCCCAAGCTATGTGTCCTGCCATTTTAACATATTTGCGATATTTATAAAATTCACCTTCTCTTTTTGCTTTTTCTTCTAATATAGCTTTAGCATTTTCCAGATATTTATAAGGATTAAATTTCATAGTTTTACAATTTTAAAGCTTTTTCAATAAATTCTAATAATTACTTCGCTTGAATTTAAATAAATATCTTCTGCTCTTAATCTCAATAATTTTGTATTTAAGCTATCAATTTGTATTAAAAGTGTTGTATCTTTTGAAGATAAGGAAAATGAATTTAATATGCTTTTATCCTTAAATAAAGTTAAATTTTTTAATTTTGTATCGTCTTTTAAATTTAAGTGTATGGTATAGGGTAAATTTGTGAAGTTTGTGTTAAGAATTTGAATTGATGGTGGATTTTCTTCTTTTTTATAATAAATAGTAAATTTTTTATTTGCTATATTATCGTAAATATCTTCTGCTTGGATTGTAAAGTTGTAAGTTGCAGTAGTATCTGAAAAGTCCTTCAATGTATCAATTAATATACTTATTGTTGTTTCGGGTAATTGAATTTGGAATTCAAAAATTTTTTGCTCATTTTCTAAAATTTTTAATGTTTTTATTTTTGTATCATCTTTTATTTTTAAGTTTATTTGAATTGGAAATTTGTTGAATTTTTGTGGATATTCTATTTCTATATTAGGAGGATTTGTTTCTGGCTTTCCTGGTGGATAACCAACTCTTGCACATCCAAAAATTATTAAAACTAATAAAAATCTATTCACTTTCAATCCTTATAATTTTGTTAAGATAAAGCTTGTATAACTTGTTATGCAAGGTGTTATAAAAAATTATATAATTTTGACTTATTTCAATTGGAAAACCAATATGTTCAGAGATTTTGTATTTGCCTCTATATATGATTTTTGAAATAATTTTATTATTTGTTAGCTCAGTTAATAATTTTAGCTTATCTTCATATTTTAAAATATAGCCTTTAATAAAGTTTTCTGAAAAGTTTTCTATTATCCATCTTAGGATTTTTAATGTAATTTGAGCATCAATCAAAGCTCTATGCCTTTTCTTAATATCTATTTTTAGTTTTTTTGCTATCTGATATAAAGATTTTGTTTTAAAGAATTCATTTAAAAGGGAAAGGTCAAAAACATTTGGAAATATAGGTATTTTATTTGCTCTAAGAAGTTCATAATTTATAAATTTTAAGTCAAATTTCAAGCATTTATATCCAAATATAGTTGAATTACTTAATTTTTCTCTTAAAAAATCTGATATTTTTTCAAAGCTTGGGGCATCTATTAACATTTTTTCAGAGATATTATGAATTTTATAAGCTTTTTCTGGAATTTTAACATTTGGATTTATAAGGGTTGAAAATTCACTTTCAATTTTCCAGTCATTTAATTCAATAAATGCAATTTCAATTATTCTATCATTTTTTGGATTTATACCAGTTGTTTCAATATCTAAAATAATTTGTTTCATTTTAAAATTTCTCTTGCTATTATAATTCTTTGAATTTCACTTGTCCCTTCATAAATTGTTAAAACTCTTGCATCTCTATAATATCTTTGAATATCAAAATCCATAGCATATCCAAGACTTCCAAATATCTGAACCGCTCTATCAACTACAAAGTTAGCGGTTTCAGAAGCATATAATTTGGCCATACTTGCTTCTAATCTACAATTTTGTCCTTTATCTTTTAAATATGCAGCATAATATGTTAATAATCTACTGGCATATATTCTTGTTATCATTTCACTTAAATAGTATTGAATTATTTGAAATTCTGAAATTTTCTTACCAAATTGTTCTCTTTGCTTTGAATAATTTAATGCAAGTTCATATGCTCCTATTGAAAGACCAAGGCTTTGAGCAGCTATACCTATTCTTCCCCCTGTTAATAATTTCATAGCAATTTTATAACCTTCATGCTCATTTCCAAGAATTTCATCTTTATAAGCAGTGTAATTATCTAAAATTATTTCACAGCTATAACTTCCTTTAAGTCCAAGCTTATTATGAATAATTCCAATTTGAAAACCTTCTCGCTTTGTATCAATAATAAAACATGTCATTGAATTTTTGGGATTATTTTTATTTTCAACAGCATATAATAAAATGTATCTTGCTTGTGGTCCATTTGTAATCCAAATTTTTCTTCCATTTATTATGTATTTATCATTAACTTTTTTATAGCTTGTATTCATTTCTAAGGGATTGCTTCCTGCTTGGCTTTCTGTAAGAGCATAAGCTCCTATTGCATTTCCACTAATTAAATCAGGTAAATATCTTCTTTTTTGTTCTTCTGTTCCAAATTCAAATATCCCATTGCATACAAGAGTATTATGAACAGATATAATAACTCCAATAGCTGGTGATATTCTTGAAATTTCTTCAATAATTATTGCTGAGCTTATAGTATCAATATTATTTGCATAACCACCGAGCATTCCAAGTTGTCCAAGTTTTTTTATAATTTCATAAGGAAAGTAATTCTCATTTTCCATTTTACTAATAATGGGTCTTATTTCCCTTTCTGCAAAATTTCTTATTGTAGCTTTCAAGATCTTTTGTTCTTCGCTAAATTCAAAGTTCATAATAACTATAAGTTTAAAGCTAAGCTTTAAAATTTTAAAATGGTTGAGGAAGAAAAAATTTTAGAAACTATAAGAAAACACCCAGAAATTATTAAAGAAATTCTTGAAAATCTTGGAATTTTAAGTAGTATAAATGTATATGAAAAAATTATTGAGAGGATAAATCAAAGCAATTTAGATACTAATAGGCAAATAGAGGAATTGAGGGTACAAAGTATGGAAAGGATTGCGAAA
>JAUQPS010000056.1:8379-9635 GCA_030550205.1 bacterium | reverse complement strand
TAAAATTACTTCAAGAGAAAGTTGGTAAGGATGCAGTTGAAAAAGCTATTGAAAAGCATAAACCGGATGTTCAAAATCCTCAAAGTGTTATAAATTGTATAAAAGAGGTTATGGATAAGGCAAAAATGATTGGAGGAACAGGTTGGATTAAGAAAAACATTCATAAAATTAGTGATGGTGTAGGTGAGATTGCTAATGAAGACTTAAAAAAGCTTTTAAATGAGTTATTTAAAGTATGAATAGATGTTCAAGAATAAGTTTTTTAAATGATAATAAGTTTTGGTTTAAAGAGGTTAAAATAGAAAGTTATTTTGAAATTGATAGTGATAAATTATTTGTTCCATACTTTTATTATTCTAAATCTCAAATTATTTCAACGATTTTAAGTTATGCTCTTGAAAATTATAAATTAAATCAGATTGCTATATTTGATTTTCAAAAACCTGAAATTGTTTTGAATTTTGAAGAGCTTTTGGATTTCTTTTTAAATAGAATTTCAAATAGTAAGGAAAATTTTATAGTTATATTATCACCAGAATTCCTTGATAAATATGATGTTAATTTAAGAATTTATAGACTTGTAGAAAATGGAAAGTTGAAAATTAGACCAATTTTGGATTTTCGTAGTTTTTATGAGGATAAAATAAAATTTCAATTAAATAGATTTTTAACAAGCATTATGATGTTTTATGATATAAGGGAAAAATTTTCATTTTTAAATACATTCTTTTATATTATAGAAAATATGGGAAAACCATTTAATTTTAGACAGGCGGTAATTGACTTAAATATAAGATTTGAGACATTAAAGAATTTTATAGATTATTTACAAAAGGCTTTTTTAATTAGGGTTCTTGAAGAGGAGGAAAGTCCAAGGGCAATTAGAACAATTATATTTAATGATTGGCGAGTTTATAATTATTTAATGAATTTTTCAAAAAGGGAGTTATTATTAAATGAGATTCATAAGGGAGCAATTTTAAGTTATGAATTTTTAAAAGCAATTTTAGAAAATAAACAAATTAAAATTGATAGTAATTTAAATGTGGTAGAAGTGATTTAAGGCAATTTAAATACTTTTGACCATTTTTTTCATAATCAAAGTAATCATTAGCAAATTCAAATGCTCTTTTTGAATATTCAAAAAATACTTCTTCATTTTCAAAAAGATATTTTATTTTTTCTAGCATTTCATTTATACTTTTTACAAAAAATCCTACTTTATATTTCTCCAAAATTGAATAATCATCATTTAA
>JAUQPS010000056.1:0-8279 GCA_030550205.1 bacterium | reverse complement strand
TAAATTGTAAATTTGGAATTATAATAGCATCTTTTTTCCATATTCTTTTTGCTTCCTCTTTTTGATATTCATTTTGAACAATTATTAATTTTGAATGCTTTATACCGATTTGAACAAGAAAATCAATTATTAAAAATGGAAAAAATAAAATGAGCTTTTTAAGTAAATTTCTTTTACTAAAAAATAATTTTGAAATGTGTTTGAATTTTCTTAATCCCTCTTGGGCATTCGAATTGAAAATGTATGGTTTTCCTGTTAAGTAAGCAATAAATACTAAATAGCTTCTTCCCCTTGTATAAACAATATCAAAATCCAATTTTTTTACAAATTTAAGCACATTTAAGAAATTTAAAAAGATATTATTCCTTTCTTTAATTAAAAAAACTTCAAAGTTTTCATTTTCCTTAAAACTTCTCTCCTTTTTACTTAATGACACATAAACAACTTTTAAATTTTTTTCAGATATATATTTTGCTATTAAGTAGCTTTGATAAATTGAACCTGTTATATTTGCATACTCATCATTATAATAATTTTCAGAAAGGAATAATACCTTCATGTTTTAATAGGATTTTTTTAATTTCAATAGATGGGGTATAACCACCAATAGAGTTTTTTGAAATTACCCTATGGCAAGGGATAAAAATTGGTAGTTTATTTGAGCTTAAAATTCTTCCAATAGCTCTTGGAAACTTATTAAAGTTTGAATAATATAAATAATTTCCAAAGGGAATATCCAAAAGCTTTTTTAAAATAGGATTTAAATCATTGTAATTTATATACTCAAAAACATACCACTTTTTATTTTCAAAGTAATTTATCAAAAATTCTTCAGCCTTTTTTAAAATTTTATTGTTTTTTGAAATTTTAAAACTTTTATGAAAAACTTGATAGTTTAAGAATATTACTTCTTTTAAGTGATTTTCATTAGCTAAAATGAGAACATCTCCAACCGGTAAATTATATACAACTTTTCCTTCTATAAAACTCACTTAATTTTTCACTACTTATATTTAGTTTTTTAATAACTTCATTATCAGAAGGTTCTATTAAATATGAACCATCTGGAAAAAATACAACAGGAATTTTATATTTTCCTGCTGTTTTTATTACGAGCTTTCTTGCTTTTTCATCCTTTCCACTATCAACCCATTCATAATCAATTTTTAAGAAATTCAATAATTCCATAACCCTTGTCGTATCAGGACACCATAATTCACCAAATATCCAGATTTTATTGGAAAATTTGGTAGTCATCTTTTAATATAATACCACTTTTCTTAATTTTATTTAAAAACTCATCTGTTCTTTTACTTCTTTTTCTAAATTCATCAAGTGTCCAACCAATCACCTCTATATTTGGAAATTGGGAACTTACAGAAAATATATGTGTTTGTCTTCTTTCCATATTGGTATGAAATTCCTCAGAAATAATAAAGAGATTTGCTTCATCATCTATTGGGTGCTCATAAAGGATTGCAGAGTACTTTTTTATCTTTAAAAGCTCTAATAATTTTTTGGCATCTTCTATAAGATGTGTTTTCTTGATTTTTGTTTTAGACATAGCGAAAATTTTAAAGCATAATGCGAAAGCTATCTTTTTCCTTAAAAATGCTTAATGCTTTGATTTTCACATTCTTAATATTAATTTCATATTCAAGATAAGGATAAATTAGAATACATAATTTCTTTTCAAAAATTGAACCATATGTAAATGCTTGATAAATATCTGAATTTTCAATAGAAAATTTATATTTGGCATCAATTGGGATACCATCAACAATGAAATCAGGTCTTATGAAAATTTTATCAACTTTTAGTTCCTGTTGATATAATGTAAAATAATTTTTATGAAGCATTTTATAAACAAATTGTTCAAAAAGTTTAAAATTGTTAATGAAAAATCCATTTGGTAAAACCATAAATCTACTATCAAGTATAAAATTAGCTAATTTAAATAAGTGCGCATATTCATCTGGGGGTGTTAGATGGTATTGGGGTTTAAATATAGGTTTCGCTTCTGAGAATATAATTTTTAGCTTGGATAATAAATAAAATAATTCTTCTGTTTTAAAAACTCTATAAGCATGTATTACCGCTCCTATTAAAACTCCTGATATTTTACCAAAACCCATAATCCATCGTGTTTGTCTTAGCTTTGGTGGATTTATACTTTCACCGATATTTATTTTTCCTTTTACTACTGCTTCTTCAATTTTTTCACTTGTATATTCTAAGGGTGGCCCTATCCTTCTTGATGTCTCTAATAAATTTTCAGCATAATTTTTAGCAATTTTATAGAGAATATCTACAAGTTCAATTTTTTCATCAGAAAATTCATAAATTCCAAGTTGGCTTAATATATAAAAGTAATCTTCAAGTTCCAATTTTGGAAGAATTATCACTTCATAATTTTTAAATTTTAAGTAACCTGATATGCCTGCTGGTATAATTTTCCTTCCTATTATTTTTATTTTATTAATTCTTGCTAATCTATTTAAAAGTTCAAGAGGTAATTCTGAAATGTTTATACCGTCATATTCAAAAATTTTAATAATGTGGTTCATTTTAAAATCTCCTTTAATATCGTATAATCATCTTTTTCTAAAAACTCAATAAGTTCTAAGAGCTCGTCCGAACTCATATTATCCAGTTTATTTAAATAAAGCTTTTTTAATAACTCTTCAACTTCTTTCATTCCCCTGTATAAAATTAAAAATTTTGCTTTTTTCTTTAAATTTTCAACTTTGATATTATCATTATTATTACCGCTATGCATAAACTCCATAACCCCCATGTTTCTAATTTTGAAAAGAAACTATAATTTAAAAGACTTTCAAGTATGTTTGAAATTGGATAAATAATTGAAATGATTAAAAGTATTGATGCTAATCTCCTTGGAAAATCATTAAAATAATTTTGCATAATGTTAAAAATTACATTTAAAATTCCTACATAAAATAATCCAAAATCTGGATAACTTTTAATGCCAGATAAATTTAATGTTATTCTCATACTTAAATCTATAAGAATAAGTGAAAATCCAACTATTCCATTTATTCCCAAAGCCATTTGAAAGTTATACTAAAATCACTCTTATCTTTTTTCCCTTTTCCCTTTTTACCACTTTTGCATAAATCCATAGCTATTTGTATTCTACTATCCCATATTTCAGAGGGCTTATATTTAAATGATATTTCAAGGCTCTTTATAGCATCATCACAATCTCCACACATTCCATAAGCAACACCTCTCCAATAGTATGCTTGAAAATTAGTAGGATCTTTTTCAATGGCCTTGTTGAATTGTTCTATTGCTTGTTTACAATGTCCTTTTTCAAGCTGTTTTTTTCCATTTTCAACATGGTTTTGAGATGCTACTACATGTCCTGGTGGTTGATTGACAACCACTGTTGTGCATGAAATTAAAATTAAAAATATAAAATATCTCATATTTGAAATTTTAAAGCTAAGGGTAAGTTATTTTTGAAAAGCCTTAAAATTATCTTACAATGATAGATGGAAGAGCTTTCTTTCACTTTGGAATGGATATGAATTAAAATTCCCAATTTAGGGATTTTGAATTCATACCAGTTATTGAAAAGGATATAAGAAATTTAAAGTAAAGCAAGTGATTTTTATTAGTCCTATAAATAGGACTTTAAAATTTCAAAATGCTTTATAAGGAAGCGGGTGTCGATATTGATAAGGCAAACGAGTTTGTAAATTATATTAAAGAAAAAGTTGGTGAGAATATAGGACTTTTTGGAGGATTATTTGAAATTAAAGATATTATTAAAAATTATAAAGAGCCTGTTCTTGTTAGTTCTTGTGATGGTGTTGGGACAAAAATTGAAATTGCAAGAAAGCTTAAAAAGTTTGATACTATTGGAATAGATTTAGTAGCTATGAATGTAAATGATATTTATGTAATGAAAGCAAAACCTTTATTCTTTTTGGATTATTATGCTATTTCAAACTTAAATTTAGAAATTTCAAAACAGATTATTGATGGAGTAATTCAAGCTTGTAAGTATAGTGAATGTGTTTTAATTGGAGGAGAAACTGCACAAATGCCTGATATATTTAAAAGGAATAAATTTGATATTGCAGGATTTGTGGTAGGAATTGCAGAAAAAGAAGAAATTCCTAAAAAAGAAAACTTAAAAGTTGGAGATATAATAATTGGAATTCCTTCAAGTGGATTTCATTCAAATGGTTATAGTTTAATAAGGAAAATTATTAAGGAGAAAAAGTTGCATTTAAATGCAATTTATCCAGAAATTTCTGATAATGAAAAACTTGGTGAATTATTACTTAAACCTACAAGAATTTATAAAGAAATTTTAAATGTTAATTTTAAATCTGCGGTCCATATAACAGGTGGTGGGTTTTATGAGAATATAAAGAGGGTTTTAAGAAATGATATAAGAGCTTATATTAAAATAAATTATGAAATTCCAAAAATTTTTAAATTTTTTATAAAAATGGGTAATGTGCCAATGGAGGAAGCATTTAGAGTTTGGAATATGGGTATAGGTATGATTTTAATTTTAGATGAAAGTGAATTAGACAAAATTAATTTTGAATATATTTTACTTGGAAGAATAGAAAAGGGAAATGGAGAGGTATGTGTGGATTTTTAGGAACATTTCTTATAAAAAAACCAATAAATTTAAATGTATTAAAGCATAGAGGACCTGATAGTAATGGTTATTATGAGGATGAAAATATAAAATTGGGATTTTGTAGATTGAAAATTATTGACCTTTCAGATAGAGCAAATCAACCATTTATATATGATAATTTAGTAATGGTATTTAATGGTGAAATTTATAATTTTTTGGAGCTTAAAGAGGAATTAAAGGAGTATGAATTTAAAACAAATTCAGATAGTGAAGTTTTAATTTATACTTTTCATAAATTTGGGATTTTTGGGGGGTTAAAAAAAATTGTTGGAATGTTCTCAATTGCAATTTATGATAAGTTAAAAAAGAAAGTTTATTTAATAAGAGATAGAGCGGGTATAAAGCCAATGTATTATTCTTTTTATAAAAATGGACTTATATTTTCTTCTGAAATTAAACCAATCTTACAAATTATTGATAATAAAGATATTAATCAAAGAGCCATTGTAAATCATTTGACATTTTTATTTAACTTTGATGAAGAAACCGCTTTTAAAGGTATTTATAAATTAAAGCCCGCTTATGTATTAGAATTTTCAGAAAATGGATATAAATTTTATTCATATTGGAATTATGAATTTAAAAATGAAATAGAAAATTTAAATGTAGCGAAAGAAGAATTTGAAAAAATATTTGATAAAGTAATAAAGAGCCAGCTTATAAGTGATGTTGAAGTTAGTTTGTTTTTAAGTGGAGGAATTGATTCAAGTTTAATTGGTTTGTTTGCCAGTAAATATAAAAAATTGAAAGCTTTTAGTTTAATTTATAGTCCTTTATATCAAAAGAAAGATATAATTAAAGATGAATTTTTTTATGCTAGGCATGTAGCAGAAAAATTAAATTTTGAAATTGAACCTATTGAGTTTAATTTTGATGAAGAGCTTTTAAATAAGTTTGTGTATTATATAGAGGAGCCTGTTGGAGATATTGCTGGTGTTTCAACATATTTAATGTGCGATTATTTTAAATCAAGAGTAGTTTTATCAGGAATGGGAGGAGATGAATTGTTTGGAGGATATCCAAGATATAAAGCATATTCAATTTATAGAAAATTTAAAATTTTTCCATTGCATAAAATTCCATTTCCTCATTATTTTAAAAAGCTTTCAAGAGATATTGAAAAATTTAAAAGGGTTTGGAATAAGCCATATTATTATTATTTAAGCTATTATGATGACCAAGAGCTTGAAAAATTAATAAAAATAAATTATAATCCTTTTGAGAAAGCAAAAGAAATTTATGAAAATATAAATGGAAATTATTATGAGAAAATGTTAATTTTTGACTTTAAAACTTTTTTACCTTATCACAATTTATTATATTCAGATAAGCTTTCTATGGCAAAAAGTGTAGAATTAAGGGTTCCTTTTTTAGATGATAGAATTTTAGAATTTTCAAAGAAATTAAGTTATGCCTTAAAAATTGATAAACTGCTATTAAAGAGTGTTTTAAGAAAAAAATTTCCAGAAAGTGTAAGGAGGAAAAAGATGGGTTTTGGAGGTCCTGTTAGGGGATGGATGTTTGAGAATGAAAAGTTTATTAGAAGTGAAATTGAATATATTAAAAAATTAGATTTTTTAAATTTTGAAGAAATTAAGAAAATTTTAGATTTACAATTTCAAAATAAAAAGTTTTTGGATTTAAATGTATTTGAGCTTTTGATAATTTCAAGGTGGTTGAAAATTTTTGGATTTTAAATTGTAGGATTTGAACTTAAAGCTTTATAGTTAATAGAGTTATAACTAATGCTATAATGGAAATTATTATAACGATAGTTTGAGCTAAAAATGTTCCTAAAACCCATTTAACAAGTTCATTTCTTAATTTTTCTCTTTCGATAGTTATTTTACCTTCAATTTCTTTCCTTATCTTTTCTAACTCTAATTTTATCTCTTTTTTAAGTTTCAAATACAAAATTTTTAAATGTTTTTTTCTTACAATTTCTTGTTCAGACATATGATAATTTTAAAGCTTTAAAATTTTAACATTATGTTTTTGCGCCTCTTTATAATAAGCTTGACCCTATTAGGGGTCTTTGGATGTGGTAAGAAGGATAGTGGTGGTTCATCTGCTCCTGTCCGTGAGATTGCTGTTGGTGGTGACCTTGCATTAAATAGAGCTGTTAGTAGAGTAAAACCTGCTAATACGACTCCTGTTCTTGCTTATCATCGTCTAAAAGAGTATAATAATAGCATACAACAATCATGTCCCCTTGGTGGATATTATCAAGGAAGTGGAAACACTTCTGATAATGATCAAGATGGTGTATTTCCAGGAGGAGCTATTAGTTTTGTTGAATGTATATTTCAAATTCCAAATGAATATGCTATACCAGTGTATGCTTATTTTGATGGGAGCTTTATAGGAGTTGATCCAAATGATAATAATCCTTATGTTTATAAGGCAATATTATACAATTTCTTTATACTAATCTATATACAAGATCCAACCACTGGTGAGGGATATTTCTTTGCAGATATGTATGATTTTGATACGCTCTCTGTTAATGGTCAAGCATCTGGTATAGTGGCAGATGAAAGTGGTCAAGAATTTATTGGGTGGGGTCAAGATACAACTGCTGGAGCAGGTGGTGCAGTATTTTGTGAATATATGGGACAAGATATAGATACCCTTGGAGCGGAGTATAAACCTGATGATGGACAATTTACTCCTAATGATTATGAAAATGCCAACTATTATGCTGGTGGTTTTTATCTTTACTCATATGAAAATTACCAATCAAATAATACTTGTGATGATCAAGCTCCAAAAGATACACTGGGTGCTAGCTTAGATGTTGGAACTGATAGTAATAACCAACTTCATGATGCTACAAATTGTAAGTATGACCCGAGCCAGGGTGGTTCCCAAAGAGAATTTAATAGTGGGAAAGCAAGACTTAAAAATAGGATTGATAATGCTACAACTGAAATAAGCTACGGTTCAGATTGTAAATCTTCATTTTCAAGTGCTGGGCTTTATGGTTATGTTCCAGCATTTGGTCCAAAGGGTGGAATACTTTCTATTCAAAAACTTGTAAATTATAAACTAAAAACAACACCTGCTTATAAACTCTTTTCAAACCAAAAAGCTAATATTAATTTATTACCAAAATTCCAAGAGATAAAACAAAAGACAATTCAAAAAGCTCAAATAACAAGACAAAAATTTGAAATTATAAGAGCTACTCAATAAGGGGCTTTCTGCCCCTTTTAATTTATTAATTTTATAAAATACTCATGTAATTTTAAATCGCCTGTAATTTCAGGATGAAATGTAACACCAATAAAATTATTATCAATTACTCCTACAATTTGCTCTCCTAATTTACATAAAATTTCGCCTTTATTAACTTTTCTAATAATAGGAGCTCTTATAAATGCAACTTTTGACTTATATCCAAAGTTATATTCAACTTCTGCTATAAAACTTTCCCTTTGTCTTCCATAAGCATTCCTTTCAATAACTATATCTAAAAATCCATAACCTTTCCCCTCTTCATCATTTAAAATTTCCTTTGACATTATAATAACGCCTGCACATGTTCCTAAGGTTGGTTTTCCTTCTTCTTTCCATCTTAAAATCTCATCTT
>JAUQPS010000006.1 GCA_030550205.1 bacterium | reverse complement strand
ATATCTTCTTAAATTATAAAACAATATCATTTGATTTAATCTAACATCTTCATTACAAGGCTCAACACTCAAAATTTCATTCAATCTCCTTTCTATCAAATCAAAATTTCTTAACTTCTCAATCTCAAATCTACTATACTTATAACTTACCTCAATAAAGAATTTTTCCCCCTTATAAATTTTAAAAAAGCTAATTAAAGCGAAAATTGAAAATAAAACTAAAAATATAAATTCATAAAATTTTTTTTGAATTGAAAATATCAAGCTTATAATAAAGAAGATAACTCCAATTATAATAGGCAATTCTAAAATTTTTGAAATAATTAAAAAGGTTGAACTTGTTAAAATTCCTTGAATATATTTTCCAAAATTTCCAAATATTGTATATGCAGTAAAAATAAAACCTCTTCTATCACCTTCAACATCAGATAAATCCTTAATTCCAAAACCAAGCGTTATACCAACTATAATACTAATAATAATTTTTTCATTTAGAATAAGCAAAGGATTTTCTTTATAAAAATAACTTATTCCAAGCACTATACTCATAAGAGCTATAAAACTTAAATTTAATGTAGATAAAAGCCAAAATCGTTTAATTCTAATAGGCTCCATAGAATATAAAATTGCACAAGAGAGAATAATAGATAAAATAACAAAAACTGAATATGAAGTGCAAAGGGCAAGAGAAATGGAAATTGATAAAACAATTAAAATAAATGGAATAAATTCACTCTCCTTTAAAATACCATCATTAAAAACATTCATTTTATTATTTATCTTATCAATTTCTCTATCATAATAATCATTTAAAACAAGGGCAACCAAGAAAGCTAAAAATAAAGCTAAAATGATATTAAAAATTCCAAGATAATCAAATATATTTTCAAATGCCTTAAAATAAGTAAATTTTACAACTTTTATACCCACTATAAAACCAAATATAAGAAGTGGTAAATAATATAAGAATTTATAAATGCGCATTTTAAGAATTTTCAATAAATAGCTTGGAAATAAAAGAGAAAGAAAAATTATTAAAAAGTAAAGGTCAATTAATGCATAACGCTGTGTATCTGTTTCAATTAATGAAAAACTCTTAAAGTATTCTCTTCCTATAAATGCAGGTGATGAGCCAATAATAGCAGTTATAAATAAAAATAGCAAAATAGTAAGAATTGATTTTAAAATATTTTTTCCAATTATATATGTATAAATGAAAATTCCAATTACTACAAGAAATAATTCAAATCGCATACCTGGACTTAATGATTCTAACTGAACAAAAGGATTAAAAACATTCAAAAGACTATATAAAAACTCTTCTATGGAAAATATATATTTTGGTCTAAAATTTCCTCCAAAAAGAGCATCAATAGGCGGTGGTATTACTATAACAATAGAAGTTGAAAATATAAATTTTATTGTTTGAATGAGGTTTTTAAAGGGGAATAAAATTTTAATAATAAGAGCAAGTGAAAGATAAACAGCAAAGAAAAAACTATATTGATGTAAAAATATAAATAAAACTGATTTATATTCAAGGGGATTTGTAAGCATTCTGCCATGGTCAATTGCTCCTTCAAGAACACCTCTTATTATTGGAGCAAGAAGAGCAATTATTAAAGCATTTATAAAACTTGTATTTTCAAAATGTTCAATAAATTTCCTTATCATTCAAATTTATATTCCTTTAAAACAATAAATTTATTTTTTACAATTTTCAATTTATATGGAGCTTTTGATAATTTTTTAAAGAAATATTCACCATTTATTAAATCTATTACACTATCATTAATCCAAACACTACTTGGACTTTGAGAAATACCAAAAACATACCAATCATTACTTTTAAAAAATATCAAAAAATAATTAGCACTTTTCCCCTTTTCAAAATAAATTTTACCCTCTTGCTTCTTATTGTTATTAAAATAAATTACATAATTTTTTAAACCACTTATCTCTTTTGTTAAAAGTGTTAAACTATCCTTCACTTTATAATTTGCAAATTCAAAAAGCTCAATATCTTTATTAAAATTTATAACTTTTAAACTATCCAAAGTAATATAAAAAACTAAAAGACTATCAACTAAAAATGTCATTTCATAATCTGCTTTAATAATTGTGGAACCTCTTCTGGTATATTTGCTACCTTTACATTAGCACTTTCAAAAGCTTTTCTTTTTTCTTCTGCAGTTCCTTCACTTCCTGCAATAATTGCTCCCGCATGTCCCATACGCTTTTCCGCAGGTGCGGTTCTACCAGCTATAAAAGCAACAACAGGTTTATTAAATTCTCTTTTTATATATTCTGCTGCATCTTGTTCATCAGTTCCACCAATCTCCCCTATTATAACAACCGCTTCTGTTTCTTTATCTTCTTTAAATAATTTTAAAACATCAATAAATTTCATACCAATTATTGGATCTCCACCAATACCAATAGCGGTTGATTGTCCAAATCCATTTAATGTTAATTGATGAACAATCTCATATGTTAATGTTCCACTTCTTGATACAATTCCAATATTACCCCTTTTGAATATATGTCCAGGCATAATTCCAACTTTACATTCATTTGGAGTTATAACCCCTGGACAATTAGGACCAATTAACTTTACTCCTTTTTTATCAATATAATTTTTAACTTTCACCATATCATGGATAGGAATACCCTCTGTAATTACTACAATTAACTCTATTCCATTATCCACCGCTTCATATATAGCATCAACTGCAAATTGTGGAGGAACAAAAATTATAGAAGCATTAGGAGAAGTTTTCTTAACCGCTTCTCTTACAGTATCAAATACAGGAATGCCAAGATAATCACTACCCCCCTTACCAGGTGTAACCCCTGCTACTATCTTTGTTCCATATTCAAGCATAAGCTTTGTATGAAATGAGCCATCCCTTCCCGTTATTCCTTGAACAAGAACTCTTGTATTTTTATCTACAAGAATTGACATAGTGAGAATTTTAAAGCATTACCCTTTTAAGCTTTAAAATTTTCTTATGCGTGTTGCTATTATAAGTGCGGTAAGAACACCAATAGGAAAAATCCTTGGAAATCTCTCTAAATTTAAAGCAGTTGAACTTGGTGCTATTGTAATAAGAGAGGCAATAAAAAGAGCAAATATAGATAAGGAGCTTATTGATTTAGTAATAATGGGACAAGTTTTACAAGGAGGAAATGGTCAAAATCCTGCAAGACAATCTGCAATTTTAGGGGGGTTAAATAGTTCCATAGAAGCATTTACTATAAATGAAGTTTGCGGTTCTGGACTTAAAGCGGTTATGCTTGGAGCACAAGCTATTAAAGCTGGTGATGCAGAAATTGTTGTAGCGGGTGGTATGGAAAGTATGACAAACACTCCACATGCAATATATTTAAGAAATGGTATAAAATATGGAAATTCAGAAGTTATTGATTTAATGATATACGATGGATTATCTTGTCAATTTAATAATAATGTTCATATGGGACATTTAGCAGAATATACAGCAGAAAAAGCAAACATATCAAGAGAGGAAATGGATCAATTTGCATATGAAAGTCATCTAAAAGCAATAAGAGCAATTGATAATGGATATTTTAAAGATGAAATTGTTCCAATTGAAGTAGATGGGAAAATAATAGAAGTAGATGAAACACCAAGAAGAGATACATCAATTGAAAAATTATCTCAATTAAAACCCGCTTTTAAAAAGGATGGAAAAGTAACAGCAGGAAACGCACCATCATTAAGTGATGGAGCAAGTGCTCTTATATTAGCATCTGAAAGGAAAGTAAAAGAGCTTAATTTAAAACCATTGGCTTGGATTTTGGATTATACAAGTTATTTTACAGAACCAAAAGATTTATTTTTTGCACCAATAGGAGCATTTAGAAAACTTATGAATAAATTAAATATAAAAGATATAAATGAGTTTGATTTGATTGAATTAAATGAGGCATTTGCAAGTCAAGTTCTTGCAGATTATAAGGAGCTTAAATGGGATTGGAATAAATTTAATATATATGGAGGGGCAATAGCCCTTGGACATCCAATTGGAGCAAGTGGGGCAAGAATTTTAACAACTTTAATTTATGCTTTAAGGAGAAACAATAAAAAGCTTGGAATAGCAGGACTTTGTTTAGGAGGTGGAGGAAGTGTTGCTATGGCTATTAGCACAGAGTATTGAAGATTATCAAAAGCAACTTGAACAAATAAATCAACTTATTATTGAAAATCAAAATAAACTTGAAGAATTAAAAAAGGAAGAAAAAAATATCCTTTATGAATTATCTGTTTTACAATCAAGAATTGAATTATACAATCAAAAACTTGATTTATTAAAAGGACAAATTCAAAAACTTTCAGATGAAATTTATGTTTTAAATATAAAAAAGCAAGCAATTTTGGAAGAAATTGAAAAAACAAAAGAAAAACTTAGCACATCTGCAAAGTTACTTTACAAACTTCCAAAAAATAATATGTGGGAATTGCTTTTAAGAACAGGTTCATTTTATGAATCATATAAAATTGAGGTTAGTTTAATGTCAATTTTAAAGTATTATAAAGCCCTTGGAGATAATTTAAAAGCTAAACAAAAAGAACTTGAAATTACAGAGAATGAAATAAATAAAAATTTAAAAATTTTAGAGCAAAGTTTAATTGAAGAAGAAATTGCATTAAAGGAACTTGAAAAATTAAAAAATTTAAAACAAGCAAAATTGGAAAAAATTAGAAAAAATAAAATTCAAAAGCAAAATTATTTATCAGAACTTGAAAAATCAAAGCAAAAACTTGAAAAAATTATATCAGAGCTTTCAAAGAAAAAAGAGGAAGCAAAGAAAACATCTGCAATATCTTTACTTATGCCAGTAAATGGGAAAATTGTAAATGATTTTGGATATATATTTGATAATGTTTATGGAACGAGAATTAAAAATAGTGGCATAGATATAAAAGCACCAAGAAATAGTCCAGTAAGAGCAGCAGAAAGTGGAATAGTTGTTTATGTTGGATTTATAGAAGGCTATGGAAATATAATTATAATTGAACATTCGGGATTTTATACAGTATATAGTCAAGTAATCGGAATTAGTGTAAAGAGAGGAGATAAAGTTATAAAGGGACAACAAATAGCAAAAGTGGGAGATGAATTAGTTCATTTTGAATTAAGAATAGGAAAGGAAGCAGTTGACCCAAAACCTTATTTTACATCTCAGTTTTAACCTACTTTTCAATCCTAAACCATCCAAAAATACCAATTGTAAAGAAAAATGCATTTGGTATCCAAGCACATAAAATTGGCTCTAATTTTCCAACATTTCCCAATGTTCTAAATGCTTCTGAAAGTCCCCAATATATAAATACAAATAAAACTGCAATCCCAAATCCCCAAGCCTTTCCTTTCCCCCTTATAGCAACTGCAATTGGTAAAGATAAAATAATTGTTATTATATTCATAAATGGAAAGGATATTCTTGTATAAAGTTCTGTTAATTCTGCATTTATTTCAAATCCAGCTCTTTTAAGCTTTTCAATCCTTTGCCTTAATTCCTTAAAGTTCATCTGTTGTAATTCCTTTAATTCAGTTAAAAATTCAAATGGACTTTCTTCAATTTCAACAAATTCCTTTTGCTTATAAAATCTGAAACTCACATTATCACTATTCAAATCCCTTTCTTTAACATCATAAAGAACCCACATATTATTCTCATAATTTCCACTATTTGCATCTATTCTCCTTTTAACTTTTCCTTCTTTTTCAAGCTCTACAATTACAATACCCCTTGCACTATTTGTTAAAGCACTAATATCATTAAAAAAGTAAACTTTATTCCCACTTACAAATGTTAAATTTGTAGCGAATGTTCTTTCCTTTGGAATTTTCTTACCCTCTATTTCAACTGCTTTTACCCATTCCGCTTTTTTCATCCAAGAACCTACAACATCCAAATATAAATAAAATGTGATTAATGTAATAAATATTGAAAATAAATAAATTGTAAAAAATGCTCTTTTCATACTAATACCTATGGATTTAATAGCAATAATTTCAAATCTTCTTGAAAGGTCACCAATTGCGAAAAAACAAGATAGCATTAAAGCAACAGGAGACATTAAAACAAACAAATATGGAATTTGATAAAAATAATATTTGATTATAGAGAATAATTTAAACCCCCTTTGTGGATTTATAAAAGTGTCCAAATTTTCAAAAAAATTAACAATTATATAAAGCATTATTACCCCAATTATAATCACAATAAAAACTTTCAAAAATTCATAAAGAATATAAAAATCAATTTTTTTCATATCTCAAATTTTTTCTTTTCTTCTAATACAATCTTTTTAATAAATTCAACAGCTTCATTTAAGCTAACCTCATAATTTTCTTTACCATCCCTCCTTTGAATTTCAATTTTATTCTCCTTCACTTTTTTACCAACAATTACTTTAAATGGAATACCTATTAAATCAGCATCATTGAATTTAACACCAGGTGAAACATCTTTTCTATCATCAATCAAAACCTCTATATCATTCTTTAACTTTTCATAAATTTCATTACCAATACCGCTTCCTTCAATATCTATTATAATAACATCAAATGGAGAAATACTAATAGGCCAAATTATACCTTTTTCATCATTATAAAGCTCAACAGCACCTGCCATAATTCTTCCAAGACCTATTCCATAACTTCCCATTATTACAGGTTTTAATGAACCATCTTTATCTTGAAAATATACTTTCATACTTTCAGAATATCTTGTTCCAAGCTTAAATATATGCCCAATTTCTATAACTTTTTTAACATCAAGCTTACTTCCACATTCAGGACAAATATCATCCTTTTTAACTTTCCTAACATCATAATAATTTTCAAATTCTACTTTATAACCTACAAAATGATAATCCTTTTCATTAGCCCCAATTATTCCATAATCTATATATTTAAGTGATTCATCAGCAATAATTTGAACATCTTTTAAATTATAAGGTCCAATAAATCCAGGATAACTATTTAAACTTAAAATATCTTCATCTGTTGCATATAAAAATTCTCCAATTATTTTCCTTAATTTTTCTTCATTCACTTCATAATCTCCTCTAATTAAAACCAAATATGGTTTATTATTTGAGTAATAAAGCATACTTTTTATAATGTTATCCTTTGGAACATCTAAGAAATTTGAAACTTCTTCAACTGTTGTAAGGTCTTTTGTTAAAACTTTTTTAAACTCTCTATATTTAGCATTCACAAAATTGGGAATTTTTGAAATAGCAACTTCAACATTCGCACTATATCCACAATTTTCACATAATGCTACTTCATCTTCCCCTGCATCAGAAATTATAGCAAACTCTTCTGACTGACTTCCGCCCATTAAACCACTTGAAGCTTTTAAATTTATAAATTTAAGACCACATCTTTTATAAATTCTTATATAAGCTTCCCTATGCAATTCATAACTTCTATCTAATCCCTCCCATGTTGCATCTAAGGAATAAGAATCTTTCATTAAAAACTCCCTAACTCTTAATAAGCCACCCCTTGGCCTTGGCTCATCTCTGAATTTTGTTTGAACTTGATACCAAATTTGGGGCAAATCCTTATAAGAATGAACATATTTCCTTGCTATTTCTGAAATAATTTCTTCATGTGTAGGAGCAAGTAAATATTCCCTATTTTTCCTATCTTTTAATTTAAATACATCATCCCCATAAGAATACCATCTTCCACTTTCCTTCCATAATTGTGATGGAGATAATGCTGGTAAGAATAATTCTTGGGCACCTATTCTATCCATTTCCTCAGTTATAATTTTATATATTTTTTTAATAACTCTCCATCCGAGGGGTAAAAATATAAAAACCCCCGATGCCAATTGCCTTACAAATCCACCCCTAACTAACAATTTATGACTTATATTTTCTGCATCTTGTGGATTCTCTCTTAATGTTGGAATAAACATTTGACTAAATTTCATAGAGAAAATTTTAAAGCTTTAATTAGATTTTGCCCTTTTATCAAAATCCAAACGATAAAAACCTATGAACTTCTTTGTAATTCCAACCAAAAACAATTTATTATTAACTTCTACAATTTTTAATATATCTTCTAATTGATTATCAAAATGCTCCAAAATTTCCTCCCCCGAATGATAATCAAATACCTTAATTACCCCTCTTTTTTCACCCTCTCTTACAGAATAACCATAAGCAATAATTTTATTATCTCTTATCAAAATTCCTCTAAAAGCCTCATCTAAATAATAAATACCCAAAACTTTTGGATTATATATCCAAATATCATCCCCCATAATATCCTTTAAATTTAAATAAAAACTTCTTTGTGATGAACCAAAAATAATAATTGTTCTATCCTTATAATTAAAAAGTATATCTGAAATTACAATTTTTAGCGAAATTCTATTATACCACCTTAAATTTTTATTTTCAAAAAGATAAATATAAAAGTTTTTTTTAGAAGAACCTGCTATTAAATCATAAACACTATCACTTTTTGCAAAATAAGGCAAAAAACCTTCAAAATTTCTAATATGTAAAGTATCAAAGTTATTTATAGATAAAAGAGGCACCCTTTTTGAAATAGTATCGGATAAAACTAAAAAACTATTTATAACATTATATTTTCCAGATATTTGATTAACTTTATTTAAATTCAAATCAAAAATATAAAAACTTGTATCTTTCCAAACTATAATGTGTTCTTTTCCACAAGAGATATTAGAAAAATTTCCACTTATTGAATTTACAACCTTATTATTTTGATAATCAAATTTTAAAATTTCATTCTCTAACAATAAAAAAACATAATTTGAAGTCTTACAAGCATTTACAAAATTTGATTTCAATTTATAGCTATATAATCTCTTGTTTTCTCTATAAGCTTCAATTTTATTTCCTATAAAATAAATAATATCACTTTCGCTAAATATCAAAAATGGATAAAAATCAAGCTTAAAAATTAGTGAAAGCTCAACCAAAACATCCAAATTTTAAAGCTTTCTTCCAATAATTTCATTTAAATACTTCATATTTCTACTAAAAGCACTATATGAAGGAATGAAATCTAAAAATGTTTTTGCAGTATAATCCATAGGATTTGAAGCAATAAACTTTAAATTTAATTGAGAATTTTTAAATTCTTCTTCAATGCGCTTTAAATGATAATATGAGCTTACAACAAAAACATTATGAAAGTTTTTCTCTTTTGAAATTTTAATAAAATTATTTACATTTTCTTTTGTATTCCTTGAAAAACTATCTACAATTATTAAACTTTCTGGAACATCAAAACTTAATAATTTATTTTTCATCATTTTTGCTTCTGTTTTATATCCAGAAATTACAATGGGCACTTTATAAATTTTAAAAAGCTCATAACCTTTTACAATTCTTGAAATACTTTCATCTGAAAGTCCAGCTCCTAAAATAAAAATTACATCAGGTTTTTGTAAATTCGTATTATTTACTTTCAAAAATAACATTAAAAAATCTGTTGTAGGTGATATAGATAAAATATATAAAATAAAAGCAAAAGTAAGATTTAAAATGCGCATTATAGCATTTCTTATTAAAAAGAAGTTTAAAAGAAGAATAATAATTACTATACCTGGTGGAAATAGCCAACCTTTTAGAAACTTATAAATATAAAACATTGATAATTTTAAAGACTTTAAAATTTTCAAGATGAAAACTTATAAAATTGTAAATCTTGGATGCCCTAAAAATTTAGTAGATAGTGAGATTATTATGGGATTGTTAGAAAGTTCAAATTATAAATTTTCAAATAAGCCAGATATTGTTATTATAAATACATGTGGATTTATAAATAGTGCTGTTAAGGAAAGCGAAGAAGAGATAGAGAATTATATTGAAAAGAAGAAGAGGGGTGAGATTAAAAAAGTTATTGTAGCAGGATGTCTAGTTCAAAGAGAAAAGCAAAAAATTATTGAAAAATTTCCAGATATTGATCTAATTATTGGACATGATGATATTCCAAATATTGTAAAGTTAATAGAAAATGGTATAAAGCCGAAGATATTTGAAAATCCAAGATATGTTCCAAATTCAAACTTACCAAGAATAATAACAACAAATTATTATGCTTATGTTAAAATTGGAGAAGGTTGTTCAAGAAGATGTACATTTTGCACAATTCCTTCAATAAGAGGAAACTTTCGCTCACGGCCAATTGAAGATATTATAAATGAAGTAAAAATGTTATCAGAATTAAATATAAAGGAAGTAGTTTTAGTAGCCCAAGATTTTACATTATATGGCTATGATTTATATAATAAATGTGCAATTTTGGAGTTAATAGAAGCTTTAAATAAAATTGATAGTATTAAATGGTATAGGATTTTATATATTCATCCTGATGGGATTGTAAAAAATGAGGAATTTATAAAGGAATTAAATAATTCTAAATTTTTACCATATCTTGAAGTTCCTATTCAACATATAAATGATAGAATTTTAAAACTTATGAATAGAACTGGTGGAAAATCATCAGTTTTAAAGGCACTTGAAATTATTGATAAGTATTTAAAAAATTATACATTAAGAACAGAAATTATAGTAGGTTTTCCTTCTGAAAGTGAAGAAGAATTTGATGAATTGATGGAATTTATAATGAATAGTCCATTTTCAAGAATAGGGGTTTTTCCATATTATAGAGAACATTCAACTCCTTCATATAATTTTGAAAATCAAATTGATGAAGATGAAAAAATGAGAAGATACGAAATAGCAAGTGAAATTTCATTTAGAAAATTTTTAGAATTTCAAAAAAGTTTAATAAACAAAGAAATTGGGATATTAGTAGAAAATTATGAAAGAGGTTATTTTTATGGAAGGAGTATATATGATGCTCCTATGGTTGATGGAAAAGTAGTTTTAAAGGGCAAATTTAAATTAGGCGAGATTTATAACTTAAAAATAAGTGATGTGAATGAGGAGGGAGATTTGATTGTTAAATGAAGAGAAAATTTTTGAAATTATTTTAAGAGATTGTAAAAAAGCAATTAAGAAAAATGAAATTCCTATTTGTGCAATTATAACATATAAAGATAAAATTATTTCAAAAGCTATAAATAGAACAAAAAATAATGTTTTAGAGCATGCAGAAATAATTGCTATGAGAAAAGCTTTTAAAAAATTAAATAGAAAATTTTTATATGAGTGTAAAATTTATGTTAATGTTGAACCTTGTATTATGTGTGCTTTTGCAATTGTTCTTTCAAGGATTTCAGAAATTATATATGTTTTAAGAGAGCCAAAATTTGGAGGAGTATATAGTCTTTATCAAATTCCAAGTGATATAAGATTAAATCATAGAGTAATTGTAAGGAAAGTAAATTATTTTGAAAATGAATTTAAAGAGCTTTTAAAGAATTTTTATTACCATTAAAATTTCAAACTATGCTTTTCTTAATTATAAACACTTTAAACACACTTTTTAAAACACCTCAAATTTATGAGCTTGTATTTCCTATTAAAAATCCATATGCTTTTAAGAAGTTTTACTTTTCTATTTCTTTAAATTCAGAGGAATCTAAAACTTCCTTAATTAAACTAAATTATAATCCAAATGGGATATTAAGTGATAGTTTATTTATTGAGCAAAGGCAAGTATTTGGTCAAAGAGGGGGATTTAATGCAATAAGTATGGGTTTTAAAATTAATGAGTTTCAAATGGATTTGAAATATCATTTTAATGAAATGATTTATATTGAAACTACTCAAGAAAGAGATATAAAACCATGGGATACTATATTTGGGAAAATTATAGATACTTTATATCCAAGTGATGTTCAAGGACTTGATAGAAGTATTATTGTTGAATATAATTTTGATTCTCTTTATAGAAATTTAAATTTAACTTCATCAGGAAAATTCTCTATCTTCTCAAATCCAATAACTTTTGAAATTGGTTATAAAAGCTTTTTATTATCTCTTGAAGCAAGATTTTTTAATCAAAATGGCAATTTTATTGAATATAATGCCAAAAATTATTATCTTTCATCAAGTCCAAAAGTTAAAATTTTAAATTATACAAACTATAAATGGCTTGCTTATTTATACGCTATTCCTTATATAAATAATCCATTTGGATTAAAGCGCACATTTGAGGTAGATAACACATCTCATTTTAGCTTTTATCTTACTTATTACAATCCTACAACTTTATTAAAATTAGGCTATTCACCAGAACTTACAATAAAAGGTAAAATTACAGATGAAATTAGATATATCACAAGCCTTTCAAATAATGTAGATTCTATTAAATATAGTGAAAATTATCTTTATGCTATTAAAAATGGCGATACAACTGAAATTGTAAATTATGCCATTGTTTATCTCTTCTTTAATTATAAAGATACAACTTATACGAATTCTTATGAGTTTTCTTATAAAATTCCTTCAAGTATAATTGCCGAATTTTATAAGTATTTTAAAATTAACTTCTTAACAATAAGCTTATTTTTAGGTCAAAAGCCTTTAAATAATTTATATGGAGGTTTTTCTTTAATGCATAAATTTTATGCCAAAACACTTTCTAACTATGGATATATTTACACAAAAAACAATTTACTAAATTATCATTCTTTATTTTTTAATGTGCTTGTTCCAACAGGTAGCTTTCTTTTTAGCTTTGGTTCAAAAATTAGTTTTTATAATAATGCACATAATTTAATTAAAAACACATTTAAAAATTATATTTATAGCTTTCAAGAAAACTCTTTACCAATCGCTTTTAGCATAAATTTTCAATTGAACTATGTCAAATAACACTCTAAAATTTTTTTAATTATAATAAAGGAAGGGTTTGAACAAAATAGGAGGATGATAAATAAAGCCCATAATGAAAGGTTTGTTTAAACTTACTCAAAGAGTAAATATTTTAACACAAGCAATTAAAGAAAGTAATAATAGAATGGAACAAAGGATGAATGAAGAATTTAAAAGAATATGGCAAGCTATTGAAAGTTTAATACAAGCAGTTAATGAATTAAGAGAAAGGCTTTTGAAAAGTCAAAAGAATTTATAATTATAGGTGAAGCGAAAGCAAAATTTATAGAAAAGTGTAATGAGATAGGAAGGCAATTTTCTTGCTTTAAAATTTTCACTATGGAAATTATAACAAAAGAGGAAAATTATATTGAACTTAATGTAGGACCACAACATCCTGCAACGCATGGTGTTTTGAGGGTAGTTTTAACACTTGATGGAGAAAGAATTGTAAAGGCAAAATGTAAGCTTGGATATTTACATAGAGGAACTGAAAAACTTGGTGAAGATAAAAATTATTATCAAATGCTAATATATACTGATAGATTAGATTATTTAGCTCCACTTTCAAATAACTTTGCATATGTAAGAGCTGTTGAAAAATTACTTGGCATTGAAAATAAAATTCCAAAAAGAGCAGAATATCTAAGGGTTATTTTGGCAGAACTATCAAGAATAGCAAGTCATTTAGTAGGCGTTGGAACACATGTTATGGATATTGGAGCTTGGACATTTTTCTTACATGCATTTAGAGAAAGAGAAAAAATTTACGATTTATTAGAAGAGATTTCAGGTCAAAGGATGAATAATACATTTTTTAGATTTGGTGGAGTTGCAGCAGATTGCCCAGATGGTTGGCTTGAAAAGGTTTATAAATGGGCAGATGAATTTGAAAGGAAAATTTGGCCAGAGCTTATGGATTTAGTAGCAGAAAATCCTATTTTTAAACAAAGGACAGTTGGTATTGGTGTTATTCCAAAGGAATTAGCAATAAACTTATCATTAACAGGACCATTATTAAGAGGAAGTGGTGTAAAAAAGGATTTAAGAAAAGATGAGCCTTATTCTGTTTATCCAGAATTTGATTTTGAAATACCTATTGGTAAAAATGGAGATACATATGATAGATTTTTAGTAAGGATGGAAGAAATGAGACAAAGTTGTAGAATAATTAAGCAAGCTATTGAAAAAATTCCTGATGGAGATGTTTTAATTGATGATTATAAAATTGTTCCACCACCAAAGAAAATTTTATATTCACAAATTGAATATCTAATACATCATTTTAAAATTATGAGTGAAGGATTTTTAGTGCCAGAAGGTGAAGTTTATGCAGCAGTTGAAGGTCCAAAAGGAGAAATTGGATTTTATATAGTATCAGATGGCTCTTCAAAGCCTTATAGATTTAGAATAAGACCACCAAGCTTTATAAACTTACAAGCCCTTGAAGAGATAGCACCAGGACATTTAATAGCGGATTTTGTAGCTTTAATTGGAACAATTGATATTGTGCTTGGTGAAGTAGATAGGTGAAGGTTTTAGTTCAAGATTATAAAACATCAAAAGCTATATTAATAGATGCTCCTTATCCAAAAATAAAAGATAATTTTGCAATTGTAAAAACATTATATTCAGCAGTAAGTGTTGGAACAGAACTTTCACGATTAAGAACAAATTTATTTAATGTTTTAGTTGAAAGGAAGGACCAAATTGAGCTTGTATTAAAATCTATAAAAAATTTAGGAATATCTGAAACATTTAAAAGAGTTATAAATAAATTAAGCTCATATGGACCCTTGGGTTATAGTATAAGTGGAATTGTTGTTGAAAGTAGAATTGATGGAATAAATGAAGGAGATTTTGTAATAGGGGCAGGAGGAGAATACGCATTACATTCTGAATATAATTTAATTCCAAAAAATTTATTATTAAAAATTCCAAGCAATGTAGATTTGAAAAGTGCGAGCTTTTCAACAATTGGAGCAATTGCTTTAAATAGTATTAGAATTTCAAAACCTGAAATTGGAGAAAAATTTTTAGTAATTGGTCTTGGATTAATTGGTCAAATTGTTTTAAGGATATTAAATTTAATGAATGTAAAAACAATTGGAGTAGATATTTCAGATTATAAATTGGAATTTGCTAAAAATTATGCTTATAAACTATTTAATTTTAAGGAAAAAGGTTTAGTTGAAAAAATTTATCCAGTAGATGGAGTTATAATTTGTGCAAATGATAAAACAGGAAATGCAATAAGGTTTGCTTGTGAAGTATTAAGAGAAAAGGGTAGAATAATTGTAGTAGGACAATCAAAATTATTAATTCCATATAAGGAGTTTTATTATAAGGAGCTTGAAGTAAAAATGAGTAGGGCTTATGGTGCTGGAAGATATGATGAAAATTATGAAGTTAAAGGAATAGATTATCCTGAAAGTTATGTTAAATGGACAATAAATAGAAATTTACAATCATTTATAGAAATTTTACCAAAATTAAATCTAAATGAAATTATTACCCACGAATTTGATTTTGAAAATGCACCACAAGCTTTTGAAATGCTAAAAAAAGAAAAAAATTATCTTGGAGTAGTATTTAAATATAGTAATCATAGTGAGCCAAAAAGTGTTGTAATTGTTAAAAATTTTAATAAATTTTCAAAAATTAATATGGCAATTATAGGAGCAGGAAGTTATGCTCAAAATGTTTTAATTCCAAATTTCTTAAAATACAAAGAAGTTAATCCCTTATATTTAATTACATCAAGACCAGAAAATGCTGTTAATTTATCAAAAAGATATGGATTTAAATATGCAAGTGTTGATTATTTAGAGGCATTTAAGGATGAAAATGTTAATTTAATTGTAATTTCAACTCCACATAATTTACATGCAAAGCTTATAAAACTTTCAATTGAATATAATAAAGCGGTTTATACAGAAAAGCCACTTGCTATTAATTTTAATGAACTTGAAGAATTAAAAATAGCATATGAAAAAAATCCTATTAAATTTTGCATTGGTTTTAATAGAAGATTTTCAATTTTTACAGAAAAATTAAAAGAGCTTTTAAAAAACAAAGATAAAATTATAATTAATTATATTATAAATGCTGGGAAGCTAAATAAACATTGGCTCTTAGATATTAACATTGGAGGGGGGAGATTAATTGGAGAAGGGTGTCATTTTGTAGATTATATATTATTTCTATTTGGAAAGCCAAACTTTTATTTTTCAAATGTTTTAAATCAAGAAAACTTTACAATTAGCTTTCGCTATTTAAATAAAATGGCTAATATCATTTATTTTTCCGAAGGTAATAAAATGCTTGAAAAGGAAATTATTAGAATTGATGCAGATAATGATAGTATTATTATAAGGGACTTTAAAGAGCTAATTTTAAATAATAAAGTAATTTTTAAAACAAGCAAGCAAGATAAAGGACAAGAAAAACTTATTGAACTTTTTGTAAAATCATTAATTGAAGGAAAAGATAGTCCTATTGATTTCCAAAGCGCTTATGATTCCACTTATTTTACTTTAAAAGCATGGAATATCTCATAAGGGCGCAATTTATAATGGGAAGTATCTTAAAAATTGGTATTATAGAGAATAATCCAATTTCACAAATAGCAGTAGATTCAGCATTTAAATATGCTAATTATTTAAATAGTATATGGTATAAGTTTTACAAGAATTTTGAAGCGAATGGTGATACAATTGCTGTTGAAGATGAAACTGATGAAATTTTAAAATTGAGTTCATACTATATTGAAATTACAGATAGCACATTTAATCCATTTTATAAGTCAAAAAATTTATTTCCTATAAGAATTTCTGATAAAGTTTGGTATTTTCCAAAGGGATTAAAAATTGATTTGGGAGGAATTGTAAAAGGTTATGTTGTAGATAAAGTAAGAGATATCCTTCTAAGCTTTAAAATAGATACATTTTATATTAATTTTGGAAGTAGTTCAATTTATTCAAGAAATTATAAATTAAAGCTTTATAGTGAAGAATTTGGAGAATTTGAAATTTTTAATGAGGCAATTTCTATCTCTTCAACAATTAAAGAAAATAAATATCATATTTATGACCCAAGAACATCAAAACCAATAAAGAAAAATTTAACAGTGCTTGTAATATGTGAGAATGCAACAGAATGTGAAGCATATTCAAAAGCATTTATAATAAAACCAGATTTAAAAAATAAAATTAAGGTAAAAGCCCTTAAAATTTTCAACATTGAAGACAATTCTTATTAAAAATACAGATAAGGGGGATATCCTTATAGAAGATGGAATTATTAAGGAAATTGGAAAAGTTTCAAAGCAAGTAGATAAGGTTATAAATGCAGATGGACTTAAAATTCTTCCCGCTTTTATAGATTTACACGCTCATTTTAGGGAACCAGGATTTGAATATAAGGAAGATATTGAAAGCGGAAGTAAAAGTGCAAGTTTTGGAGGATTTTGGGCAGTTTGCACAATGCCAAATACAAATCCACCTACGGATAGTCCAGAATTAGTAAAATATCAAATTCAAAGAGGAAAAGAAGTTGGACTTGTAGATATATTTCCAGTAGCTTGTGCTACAAAGAAAAGAGAAGGGAATGAAATGGCAGAATATTATTTATTATATAAAGCAGGGGCAATAGGCTTTTCAGATGATGGAAATTGTATATTAAATACAAATGTTTTAAGGAATGCTTTAATTTATCTTAAAATGTTTAATCTTCCTATTATTCAACATCCAGAAGATACAAAGCTATCTTTAAATTATTCAACAGGTTGGGGATTTGAAAGTTTAAGAGATGGATTGATTGGAATACCTGAAAGTTCAGAGGCAAGCATTATAGCAAGAGATTGCATATTAGCACTTGAAACAGGTGGATGGATTCACTTTGCCCATATTAGTTCAAAGCTATCTGTTGAAATTATAAGATATTTTAAAAAGCTTGGTGCTAAAATTACTGCAGATACAACACCACATCACTTAGTTCTAAATTATAGTTATATTAAAGCTAATGATTATTCACCAAACTTTAAAATGTATCCACCTTTAAGGTCAAAGGAAGATATTGAAGCCCTTTGGGAAGGTTTAAAAGATGGAACAATTGATGCTATTGCAACAGACCATGCACCCCATGAATTTGAAAGTAAATTGGACTTTATAGAAGGAGAAAGAGGGGTAATTGGACTTCAAACTGCTTTTAATGTAGTATATAATGAAGCTATTAAAAGAGGTTTTGATTTAAACTTTATCATTGAAAAATTTGTTAAATTTCCAATAAAATTTTTAAAGTTAAAGAATGTTGGAGAAATTAAAGAAGGTTATAGAGCAAATTTGATTTTATTTGATGAAAGTAAGGAATGGATTTTTAGTGAAAATTTAATTTTATCAAAGAGTAAAAATTCACCCTTTATAAATTGGAAATTTAAAGGAAAAATTGTTCTTACAATGAAAGATGGAAAAATCACATATTCTGATATTTAATTTTATCAAGTATCCAATAAATTATTGTTCTTACACCAAAACCGGTTGCTCCAAGTTCATTATTATAAGCAACACCAGCAATATCAATATGAGCCCATTTATTAGGATCTTTTAAAAATTCTCTTAAAAACAAAGCAGCAAAAATTGCCCCACCCCATCTATCTCCTGTATTTTTAATATCCGCCACTTTACTCTTTAATTTCTTTGCAATATTTTCATCTAAGGGCATTAACCAATAATACTCATTAGCTAAATTTCCATAATATTCAATTTTCTCATAAAGTTCCTTATTTGGTGTAAAAACACCAGCTCTATATTCACCAAGTGCTACTACAATAGCCCCTGTAAGTGTTGCAAAATCAATTATATAATCTAAATGAGAATAATTTTCTGACACATAAGAAAGAGCATCCGCTAAGGTTAATCTTCCTTCTGCATCTGTATTTAATATCTCAATAGTCTTCCCATTATATGCTTTTACAACATCTCCCGGTTTCATTGCTTTACCAGATGGCATATTTTCGCAACTAGCAAAAAATCCATGAACTTCAATATCATTTAATTTTAACTCCCCAATTATTTTGAATAATCCTAAAATAATAGCAGAACCTGCCATATCTATCTTCATATCTACCATTCCTTCATAAGTTTTTATGTTCAATCCCCCACTATCAAATGTTAAGGATTTTCCTACTATTGCTAACTTTAATTTTGGATTTCCACTTTTATATGAAAGATGAACAAAATAAGGTTCTTTATCTGAACCACTTGCAACTGCTAAAAATGCATTAAATCCTAATTTCTCTAACTGCTCCCTATTAAATACTTCTACACTTAAATTATAATTTTTGCTTAACTTTAAAGCTTCATCTTTTAATGTTTCAGGATATATTCTATTTGGTGGTTCATTTACTAAATCTCTTGTATAATTTACGCCCTCACTTATTATTTTTTGAATATTAAAATTTTTTTCTTCATCAAAAATTACATAATAACTTACATTCAATTTATTTGTTTTTGTTTTATACTTATCAAATGAATAATGTTGTAAATATAACTCTTCAATAAAAAAAGAAATATCATCTTTATTTTTTAAATTTACGAGAACTTTGTCAAATTTAAAATCCTTTACAATTTTTGAAATCCTTTGAGCATAACTCCTTGCATTATCATACTTTATAAGAAAGATATTTGGAGATTTAAAATTATAGTCAGATTCTATATCCGCAGGCTCAAAAATTGCACCAAAACCCAAATCTTCAAATCTCTTTAAAGTTTTTATTTCAATCATACGAAAATTTTAAAGGGCTTTAAAATTTTAAATTATGGCAAAAGCAAAAATTTCAAGAGATGAGGTAATTGAGGTTCTTAAAACTGTTTATGACCCAGAAATTCCTGTAAATATAGTGGATTTGGGGTTGATATATGGACTTGAAATAAGAGAAGATGGAAAAATTTATATTTTAATGACTTTAACCGCTCCTCATTGTCCAATTGGAGATAGCATCGCTTTTGAAATAAAAGATAAATTAATGCAATTGGAAGGTGTTAGTGATGTTGAAGTAGAATTTACATTTGATCCCCCTTGGACACTTGATAGAATAACCGATGAAGGGAGAGAAGTTTTAAGAACATTTGGATTTAATATATAGCTAACCTTTTACTACAATTATTGGTCTATGTCTTGAAACCTTTTTACTTATTCCTGCAAGCTCAACTGCTTCAACCACTTTACTAACATCTTTATATGCTTCTGGTGCTTCTTCAAGAAGAGTAGCATCACTTTCTGCTCTTACAACAATACCCTTCTCTGATAATTTCTTTAATAATGATGTCTTTTGAACAATTTTCTTTGCTTTACTTCTAGATAATACTCTTCCTGCTCCATGACAAGAACTTGCAAATGATTCTTCAATAGAATTTTTCATACCTACAAGAACATATGAATATGTTCCCATATCCCCAGGAATAAGAACAGGCTGACCTACATCCTTATAAGCAGGGGGTAATAATTTATGTCCTTTTGGTAATGCCCTTGTTGCTCCCTTTCTATGAACTACAAGCTTTTTATTATTAAATTCCTCTAACTTTGCTATATTATGAGCAACATCATATAATATCTTCATTTCAAGAGATTCTGCACTTCTATTTAAAACTTCACTAAATGCCTTTCTTACCTGATATGTAATTAATTGTCTATTTGACCAAGCAAAATTTGCAGCACAAACCATAGCCTTATAATAATCCTGACCTTCCTTAGAGTTAAATGGAGCACAAGATAATTGTTTATCTACAAGCTTAATTCCATATTTATTTAAAACTTTATCAAACTCCCTTATATAATCACTTGCTATTTGATGTCCAAATCCTCTACTTCCACAATGTATCATAATTACAACTTGACCCTTAAACAAACCAAATTTTTTAGCAATTTCTTCATCAAAAATTTCATCTACAATTTGAACCTCTAAGAAATGGTTTCCACTTCCAAGTGTTCCAAGTTGATCCCTACCCCTATCTCTTGCAGTTTGACTAACTTTTGAAAAGTCCGCTCCTGGCATACTTCCAAACTCTTCTATATAGTTATAATCATCATCCCACGTATAACCAAGTTTTGATAGATATTTTAAACCTTGTTCTGTTATATTCTCTAATTCTTTATCAGAAAATTTAAATTTACTTCTTGCTCCAACACCACTTGGAACATAATCAAATAACTTATCCGCTAATTTTACTTTATATTTTTCAATATCCTTTTCAGTTAAATTCGTTTTTATGATTCTAACACCACAATTTATATCATATCCAACACCACCAGGACTTATAATCCCTCCATTCTCTGGATCAAATGCAGCAACCCCTCCAATAGGAAAACCATATCCCCAATGAATATCAGGCATAGCTATGGAATTCTTAACAATACCTGGTAATGTTGCTACATTAGCAACTTGTTCAAGCGCTTCACCTTCTTCAATTATATCATTTAATAAGTCTTCTGTAGCAAAGATAATTCCATCTACATTCATATTTGATTTATATGTTTTTGGTAATCTCCACTTATAATCCGTGATTTTCTCCAAAATTTTTCTCCAATCTTTCATAATGTTTAAAATTTTAAAGTGAGTTTAAAATTATTGAAAACTTAACTTGTTGTTTTTAAAAAAGACCTCTCTATTTGCTTAATTTTAAGGTGATGGGTGCCCTATTTGAAGATTATTCTTTCACAAGTAATAAAAATTTAGAATCGTGAGGATTTAATTTTCATGATTTTATTTTAGAACATTTTAATGGGAAGAGGTGGAAGTCCCTGTTCTCAAATTTCTCCTTCACTTTAAAGTCGGTATCTAATGCTTTAAAATTTTAAAACTATTATAAAGAAGTTTTTATTTATTTTGCTAATTGGTTGTAGTGGATACAATATAACGATGGAAAGAGCAAGAATATCTAATAATATATTTATAAATGGATTTTATGGAGTAAGTGTTAGTAAAGCAAAAACCCCATCGGGGGACAAAAGCCTTTCGGAAATTATAATAAACAGTGGATTTGAAAAAAGAATATATGAAAATTTTTCATTTAACATTAATTTAACAAGCTTAAATCAATATCAAGTATTTGAAAACTTCTCAGATACATCAAATTATTTAAGAATAAATGTTGGCATAAAAAACCGCATTTTAAATAATTTAAGTTTAAAAAGTGAAGTTATATATGATATAGATTTAAATTTAAGACCTTTCAAACCTTATAATCAAAAGTATTTCTATGGGATTTTAAAACTTATCTATGATTACAAGAATTTTAGCATTATAACATCTTTAAACTCACTTTCAATTATTTACAATAAATCATTCGTTCAAGGTGGTATAAACATCTATTTAAGACCAGATTACAATGTTCCCATATTTAACATAGGTTTTGGTTTTATAAGATGATAATTCTAATTTTTGTTTTAATGTTATTGGGATGTGGAAAACAGGAAAATAAAAATATAACAAAATATGCTATTGCAGGGACGATAAATACTTTATATGGATATCCTGATACCTTAGCAAGTGCTCTTATTAGAATTAAAAACTTAACTGACAATGTATATATATCAGATGCAACTGTTAAAATAAATGATAATAATATAAGTTATAATGGAGCCGCATTTGGTTATGCAGCAATTTTAAATTACAAAAAAAATCAAAACTATAAAATTGATATAAGTTTTCAGAACTACAATATAAGTTTAAATTGTTTATCAAATGATTTGGATAGTGTAAAAATTTATACTGATAGAGATAGTGTAAATAAGGGTGAAAGCATTTACATAAGGTGGCAATACTATACTAATCCAAGTGGGAATAATATGATATTATTAAGAAAAGGAGGAAGTGCTGAATTTAGTTTTGGGAGTGGTTATATTCCTATTGGAGATACAAGCTATCAGTTGAATACTTCAAATTTAGAAATTGGTGATTATGATTTATTATTTATAAGTGGAAACTTTTGCATTATTGAAAATTTTGACCCTTATCCGAATTTTCCAAGTTCTTTGATTTTTATAGGAAGAGGAGCTAATAAGGTTATTAAAATAAGATGAAAAGGACTTTAATTTTTTTAACAATTTTTCTTGTCTTCTTTATATCTTGTAAAAAGTCAAGTTCAAATTATGATATAAGTTTATATGGGATTTTCTATAAAGATTCTCAAGCAGGATTTAGCACAATTTATACTGCGCTATATGATGTAAAAAACTCACAAGTTATATCAGATGCAAGTATATTTCTTAATGACCAAAAACTAAATTATATTCATCCATTTTATGTTTTAGAGTATCCTTATTATGAGAATAAGCCATATAACTTAAAGCTATTTTATGGAGATATTTCTGAAAGCATTGATTTTAAAACGATTTATCTTCCTGATACATTTATTATTATCTATCCTGAATCTCAAACCATATCATTATATCAAGATTTAATAGTTAAATGGAAAGTAAGTCAAAAATATACTCAAACTTATGATTATAAATTTGTTGTTTTCTTTGAAAATAAAAGTAAAAACCCTACACTTGTTTATCAAACAGATTTTTTACCAAAAGAAACTGACAGCATTGTAATTCCAGGTTATTATATTGATACAAAGGATAGTAGATATGAAATAAGAATATTTCTAGTAAATTATACAATTTTAGATAAATTTAAGCCATATCCAGGTTATAAGTTTTCATTTATCGCCTATGGCTCAAGCACCTTAGGTGTATTTTATACTAAGCCTTAAAATTTTCAAATGTCCTTACTTCATCATATCTTAGGCGGAACACTTATTTTAATGTATTTTATAACATTTATATTAGCTTTATTTAATGAAGGCATTTCTAAAAAATTTAGAAGAATTGCAGATATCATCCTATTTTTCCAATATATAGTTGGAATAATTCTTCTTATAAATGGAGAAAGAAATGTGAATTTACATTATATCCTTGCTTTATTGCCTATTATTTTAATTCCATTTTCAAAAATGCTGGGAAATAAATTAACTTCATTTTTAATTTTTATTATTATTTTCTTGGCTTATATAGTAGGTATTAAAAAAGGATTATGAGTAAGTTAAAAGTAAGCGATATTGTATCAAAAAAAGGAAAAGAGAAAATAACATCACTTACCGCTTATGATTATATAACTGCAAAAATTTTAGATGAAGCTGGAATTGATATAATTTTGGTAGGTGATTCTTTATCAAATGTCATTCAAGGCAATACAACAACAATTCCTGTTAGTATGGATGAAATGATATATCATTGTAAAATTGTTTCAAAAGCAGTAGAAAGAGCTCTTGTAATTGGTGATATGCCATTTATGTCATACCAAATCTCCTTAGAAGAAGGGATAAGAAATGCCATGAGATTTTTAAAGGAAGGTAATTGCGATGGAGTAAAAATTGAAGGGGGTTATGAAATTTTAGATTTAGTTAATAAATTAACTACTTATGGAGTTCCTGTAATGGGACATATTGGACTTATGCCCCAAAGAGTTCATCTTTATGGTTATAAACTTGCAACAGATGAAAGTTTAATTGATGTTGCAAAAAGCTTAGAACAAGCAGGAGCATTCTCAATAGTATTAGAAAAAGTTTCTTACAAGCTTGCAGAAAAAATTACAAAAGCTATAAACATACCAACAATAGGAATAGCATCTGGTCCCCATTGTGATGGTCAAGTACTAGTTTTCCATGATATGATAGGACTTAATAAACAAAAATTTAAGTTTGTTAGAAAATATCTAAATGCTTATGAGTTATTTTTAAATGCAGTTAAAAATTATATTGAAGATGTAAAAGGAAACAAGTTTCCAAGCTTGGAGGAAAGTTATGAATAATGAATGTTTTTTGATTGTAACAGGGGGAACAGGAGGACATATTTTCCCTGCTATTGCAATAGCACAAGAAATAAAAATGAGAAATGGTAAATATAAAATGATAGTTATTGGACCGAAAATAGAGACAAAAGCCTTTGAAGAATTTAATGCAAAAATATATTCAAAATATGACAAATTGAGTCTTATATTACATACAATAAGAGTTTTTAGAAGGGTATTTTCAGAGAAAAAAATTATTGCAACAGGCTCTTATGCATCATTTCCAATATTACTTTGGGCATGGCTATTTAGAAAGCCTTACTATTTAATTGAAGAAAATGTTGTTCCTGGAAGGGTTGTAAGGATGTTTAGCAAAAGTGCAAAATATGTATTTTTACCATTTGAAGAAGCAAAAAATTATTTTAAAAAGAAAAATAATCTTGTTGTAACAGGTGTTCCTGTTAGAATTTTTAATAAAGTTTCTAAGCAAGAAGCAAGAGAAATTTTAAGAATTCCACAAAATTCAAAAGTTATTCTTGTTCTTGGTGGAAGTCAAGGTTCAAGAAAAATAAATAGATTAGTTGTAAAAGTTGCAGAAAAACTTTATAATTATGAATTTATTTTAATTGCTGGTAAAGACCATGATAGATTATGGAATGATGTTTATATTCCAAAAAACGTAAAGGTTTTTGAATTTTTTGAAGATATGAGTGTTCCTTATTCTGCAAGCGATATAGCAATATCAAGGGCAGGAGGAAGTGCTATTGCTGAGCTTTTATATTTTAAAATTCCAGCAATATATATCCCTTATCCAAAAGCAAAAGATAACCATCAATATTATAATGCAAAAGCAATGGTGGATAGGAAGTGTGGAATTATGATAGAAGAAAAAGACTTAGAATTAAATGTTCTTAAAGAAGCAATTATTGAACTAATGAATCGCAGAGAAGAATATAAGAAAAATCTTATGAAAGTTGATAATTCATATGCAAGAGAAAAAATCATTAATTATATACAAGGAGCTTTTGAAAAAGTACAATAAAGTTTTACATTTAACTTCAAAGAATGCAAATTTGAATGAGTTAATAAGTCAAAGTATTTACATTCAAAAATTTATTAAAGAAAATAGTGTTATAATGGATGTTGGAAGTGGTGGTGGAATTGTGGGAATTCCATTAAAAATTGTAAGAAATGATTTAAAGGTTTATCTTGTTGAAAGAAGTGAAAAAAAATGCACATTTTTAGAAATTGCAATAAAGCAATTAAATTTAAAAGATGTTTTTGTTATAAACCAAGATTATAAAAATGTGAATTTTAATTTTAAGTTTGATTATATATTAGCAAGAGCTCTGGGAAATTATGAAGAATTATTAAAGCATCTAAAAAAGTTTTTAAATGAAAGTGGAAGTTTTATTATATTTTCAGATGTAGAAATTGAAGGATTTAAAATAAAAAAAGAAAAAATCAAGAACTTAACTATAACTTTAATTTCTTTATAAACTCCTCTGCCCTTTCTAAATCTTCCTTCGTATCAATAGAAATTCCTTCGTAATCTACAACTACACATTTAATTTTTAAACCATTTTCAATCGCTCTCAATTGTTCTAATTTCTCTACATTTTCAAGATAGGACTTTGGCAAATTTATAAAGCTAAATAAAGCATCTCTTTTATATCCATAAAGCCCAATATGTTTATAATAAATTGCATTACCTCCTCTATTGTATGGAATTGGACTTCTTGAAAAATAAATAGCATAATAATTTTTATCAAATACGACCTTTACAACATTTGGATTATTTATTTCTTGTAAGTTATTTATTATTGTAATTGGAGTTACAATATGGGCATTTTTTTCATTGTGTAATTCTTCAAAAATTTTATCTATAATTTCTGGTTTTATAAAAGGCTCATCCGCTTGAACATTTATAATATAATAATAATTTTGTAAATTCATTAAAACCTCACCAATTCTATCAGTTCCACTCTCATGCTTATCTGATGTTATAAAACACTTATAACCAAGCCTTATTACAAATTCATAAACTCTTTCATCTTCTGTTGCTACTACTATATCATCTGCAAACTTAGACTTTGAAACATTATCTAAAACCCATTCTAAAACTGCTTTATTTCCAAGCTTTAATAAAACTTTTCCCTTTAGTCTTGTAGAATGATAACGAGCAGGAATTACAATAATATTTTTCATAAGGTTTAAAATTTTAAGCTAATGAAAGAAAAGTCTTTTAAACCATTTGAGGAATGGCTCAAAAGAAGCAATGTTTAAAGCAGGAAGATATATATATACAGTTTTTATGTGTCACCTATCAATTGAAAAAGCATTAAAAGGTATTTACTCAAAAAAATTTAACGAAGAACCAAAAAAAATCGGTCTTAAAATTCCTTCTCAATATAAGTATAACTACACGATATCCCGATGATATCCAGAAACTTTTAAACGAATATGATAAAAGGAGTTTTTCCAATGGCTAAAGGAGAAATTAAATTAGTATTGAAAAAATTATCATTTTTGGTTCTTATGCAAAGGGGAAAGAAAAGGAAAATAGTGATATTGATAGATTTGAAATTGCAAGTTTAACAAAGCATATTCATTGGAAATTGGTGGAAAATATCGCTAAACCATTTGATATCATATATTATTCTGATGAAGAATGGGAAAAAGGCAATTCTTTGATAATTTATTTTGCTAAAAAGGAAGGAAAAATTATTTACGAAAATTCAACTAAATAATTCTCAAAATTCTCAAATTATTCAAAAATACTTCAATATCATCCCTTATAATACTTTTATCTTTATTTGTAAGTTTAGAAAGCTCATTTACTATCTCATTTACACTTGCCCCTTCCTTCAACCTCCCTATTACATAAAGTCCAGTTTCATTTACAGATAAAGTAGAACCATCTGATAAAACTAATTCATAACCATCTGAACTTTCCCTTACATATTCTATGGACTTCTTAGGATATGCATTGGCAAAGAGGTTTCCTTTTAGAGCAAAACCAAAGAGCCCCCCAATTGCTACTATTTTTAAAAACGTTCTTCTGGTCATAGTCCAAAATTTTAAAGGATAAAATTAAAAGTATCAAGTAAGGGTTATCCTTTAAAATTTTCGGATGGCATTAAGTAAGGAAAAGAAAAGGGAGATAATAGAAAAATTTAAAATATCTGAAAATGATACAGGTTCAGTAGAAGTTCAAATTGCGCTTCTTACGGAAAGGATAAATTATCTTACAGAGCACCTTAAAATTCATAGAAAGGATGTTCATAGTAGATATGGACTTCAAAAGCTTGTAAGTAAAAGGAAAAAGCTATTGAAGTATTTAAAGAGAGAAAAACCTGAAAAGTATAATGAAATTATTAAAAAACTTAATATAAGGGGTGTATGATAGAAATTGGTGATAGGATATTGAAGTTAGAATTTGGAAAAATTGGAAATTTAGCAAGTTCAACAGTAATTGCCAGTTATGGCGATACTGTTGTTTTAGTAAGTGCTTTATGGAAAAAAGCTGAGGAAAAAAAGGATTTTCTTCCTCTTCTTGTTGAATATAGAGAAGGAGCTTATGCAGCGGGTAAAATACCTGCTGGTTTTATAAAAAGAGAAGGAAGAGCAACAGATAGAGAAATTATAATTGGAAGAGCAATTGACCGTTCAATAAGACCACTATTTCCAAAGGGAATGATAGATGATGTAGAAATAATTGCACTTTTATTATCTTATGATAATGAAAATCCACCCTATGTTCCTGCAATTATTGGAGCAAGTTTTGCTCTTTGTTCATCTGAGATACCATTTGAAGGACCGGTTGGAGCGGTAAGAATAGGATATGTAGACAACAAATTTGTTGTAAATCCTACGATATCTCAAAAAAGTGAATTTGACCTTCTGATTGTTGGAACAAAGGGTGGTTATATTCATATGATTGAATTTGGAGGAAAAGAAATCGAAGAAAATTTATTACTATCAGCTATTGAATTTGCTATTCCTTATATTGAAAAAACTATTGAATATCAAGAAGAATTATTACAAACATTTTCAAAACCAAAATCAGAACCAACAATTATAAAAGCAAGTGATGAAATATATAATGAAGTTTTATTATTTAGTGAGCAAATAAAAAGCGCCTTATATATTCCTTCAAAAGGTGAAAGAAATTTAGCATTAGAAAATCTATATAAGGAAATAACACAAAAATTAATTGAAAAATTTCCAAATAGTGAAATAGAAATAGCAGATGCATTATATAGAATATCTGCCCAAATAATGCGAAATGAGATATTAAATAACAATATAAGAGTTGATGGTAGAAAATTAAATGATATTAGACCTATCAGTTGTGAAGTTGGTATATTACCAAGAACACATGGTTCTGCATTGTTCACAAGAGGAGAAACACAAGCACTTGTTATTGCAACACTTGGAACAAGAAGAGATGCCCAAATATTATCAGAATTAGAGGAAGAGGAATTTAAGAGATTTATGGTTCATTATAATTTCCATCCATTTTCAACAAATGAAGTAAGACCATTAAGAGGACCAAGTAGAAGAGAAATTGGACATGGTGCTCTTGCAGAAAAGGCCTTAAGCTATGTAATACCAGATGAGGATAAATTTCCCTATACAATAAGACTTGTATCTGAAATTACTCAGTCAAATGGCTCCACATCTATGGCAACAGTATGTGGTGGAACATTAGCTTTAATGGATGCAGGTGTTCCAATTTCAAGCATGGTAGCAGGTATATCAATTGGATTAGTGCTTGAAAACTATGATAAATATGCATTATTAACAGATATTGTAGGTATGGAAGACCACTTTGGAGATATGGATTTTAAAATTGCAGGCACAAGAAAAGGGATAACCGCAATTCAACTAGATATTAAAATAAAAGGACTTAATGTAAAAATTATAAAAGAAGCATTTTCAAGGGCTAGGGAAGCAAGAGAATATATCCTCGATATTATGTCAAAAACAATAAGTGAGCCCAGGAAAGAAGTTTCAAAATATGCTCCTAAAATTTTAGTAATGAATATTCCAATGGAAAAAATTGGTGATGTAATTGGACCTGGTGGCAAAGTTATTAGAAAAATTATAAATACAACAAATACGAAAGTTGAAATAGATTTTGACACTGGAAAGACTCTTATATCTGGTTTAGATTATGAAAATGTTAAAAAGGCAAAAGAAATGATAAGCGAAATTATACAAGAAGTTGAGGTTGGAAAGGTTTATTTAGGCAAAATTACAAGGATTGAAAATTATGGATTATTTGTAGAAATTTTGCCTGGTAAAATTGGTTTGGTTCATATTTCAGAAGTTGATGAAGTCCCAATAAAAGATTTAAGAAATATGTTTAAAGTTGGAGATGAAGTGCTTGTAAAAGTTATTGAAATTGATGAACTTGGAAGACCAAAATTATCCAGAAAACAAGCTTTAAATGAATAAAATTTTACCAAGAGAAAAATTAATAAAACTTGGAGTAAAAAATCTTAAAGATGAAGAACTTATTGCTATTATTATTGGAACAGGAAATAAAAATGAAGATGTATTTCAATTGTCAAGGAAAATTGTTAATACGATTGGTTTAAAAAACTTAAAAGACATTGATATTAAAACATTACTTCAAATTGATGGTCTTGGAATTGCAAAAGCTTCAAGAATTATAAGCTCAATAGAACTCGGAAGAAGATTATTTTCAAATTCAGGAGAAATTATTAAAAGTTTGGATGATATTTATAAAATTTTAATTCCTTATACAAGTGAAACAAGTGAGATATTACTTGCAATTTTACTTGATGGATATAAAAGATTAATAAGAGTAGAAATGCTTGCAAAAGGTAGAAAAAATATAGTAAATGTTCATTATAGAGATATTGTTGAAATTTGCATATTAAATAATGCTAATTACTTAATTCTAGCCCATAATCATCCTTCAAATAGCTTAATACCGAGTAGTCAAGATATAGAATTTACAAAAAAATTAAAACAATTTTTAAAACATTTAGAAATTGAACTTTTAGAGCATATTATTTTTTCAAAGAATGGATATTTTGGAATTTTAAATAGTATTTAAATTAAGTTAGTTATAAACCCCTTTTTCCCCATATATCGTTAAAATCATATCTTTTTTCAATCTTCTCCAAAATTTTCTTAATGACTTCAACTTTATTACTCTCATTAATAGCTATTACATACTTTTCATTTGCTAATTTTTTATTTAAGCTATATCTTAAATCATTTGAATGTTTTTGATGATCATATACAACCGCTCTTAGAATTCCAAACTTCTTTGCATATCTCATTGCATGTCTTGAACCAAAATCAACATTTTTTTGACCTTTCAGAATTTGCTTATACTTTATATCATGACTTGCAATTAATATAATACAATCACTAAATAGAGCTTGTAAGCGATCGCGCTCTACATACCTGCGTTTTAATTCCTGCTTAGAAATAGGGTCTTTGTAATATTCAGATATTAGTAATCCACACTTATCAAAAATCTTCTTAGCAAGTTTTTCATTTTTCTTAGGCAATATATTTAAAATTGGACTTGGAAGAATTGCTATTGTTTTACCCCCATATTTAATAGCAGACTTATGAGCTATTGTATCACACCCAATTGCCAAACCACTAAGTATAGTAACTTTCTTACTTCTCCTTAATAAATACCAAATAATTTCTTTTTCTAAAAGTTCATCTTCTTCATTAGGATATCTAGTGCCAATTACCGCTACATTTAAGTTATTTTCATCTAATAGTAAATTCAAATCCCCTTTTAGAAATAGCACTATTGGTTTTTCATTATTATTTATTTTATTTATACGAGATATACGAGGTTCAACAAGTCCCGAATATGCTTCATCACCAATAGCAACAGTATAAATATCATTATCAGCACATTTTTGTAGTTCCTTTTTAATACTTTCTCTTTTTTGCTTAAAATCATTTATACTAATTTTTTCCTTTATTATGCTATTTACCCAATCAACTAAATCATCTATATTTTCTTCCATCTCTTTAATTTTTTGAATATTTTCAACGATAAAATCCTTTCCAATCCCTTTATATTCAAGAAGTGTAAGGATATTTAAAGCATTTTGAGTATAATTTTTAAGAGTATAGGCAACCGCATAGAAAGTAACAGAGTTTGCACCATTCTTAAATAACGCCTCAATAGCATCTTCATCAACATTAACTCCTAGTGTATAAATATCATCAACAAGTAATATATCCTTACCTTTTACATTTTGTGATATATTACAAGTATCTTTTGTAATTCCAGGATAAGGCTCAGGACCATAATTACCTTTTATATTTCCAAGATGTGTTGTAAAAGTATCTTTAATCCTAAGTATATAATCTGTGCCATCTTCAAATATATTTTTAAATTTTGATACTACATTTTTAACTGCCTGCTTAAATAATAATTGATTTGAATGATATTTTCTTTGTTCTTTAGCCCTGGGAACAACACATACAGTCATCCTTTCAATACCTAACTCCTTTGGAATTTTAGGTAAATCCTGCTCTAATATCTTTTCTACTTCTTGACAAGCTTTATTTAACAAAGCTGGTGATTGTTTATTAAAATCATTTTTAAGTATATTCAAGTAGTCCGGATTACAGGGCTTATTAAATCCAAGATAGTAAGTATGATAGAAACCCAAAACATCTATTGAAAGAAAGTTGTTCTTTTTAATAATAAACTTTTTCATAATCACCCCCTATGTCTATATTAACGATATTTTTCAAAGGTATGCCAAAGTCAAGTGCGCTTTTAACTTGATTTAAATCATCTTCATATATTATAACTCTTGATGAATCAACACCCATAACATACAATGCATATTCATATTTATTAAAAAATTTTCCTTTTGGAATATCATCTTTATAATAATCCAATATCTGATGGACTCTAATTTTCCTACTTGACGATACTAAAACTATTCTACTTGTTTTCTTAAACTTTTTTAATAAATTAACTAAATTCAAGTTTAACTTCGTTAGAAAAAGGTAATCACTATAATACTTCTCTTTAAGTTTAATTATAGCATTATATTGTTTATAATCTATATTAGGAAATAATTTCTTTATAACCTCACGCGTAAGCCTTAATTTTGAATTGAAAACAAAATTTTCATCTAATACATCCCTTATAGCCCTCTTGTAAGCTATATAATTAGCATAATTAGTATAAACCAAGGTATTATCCATATCACAAAAAATTGTATACAAATCTATCCTATCCACATTAATAATATATAAGTTGGAAGTCACTAACTGTCAAGTCCCCCTTCCCTAAGCGTTTTACATCTAACTTTATAAAACAAAAATTGATTAGAAAAAGGGATTTTTAATGATTACAAAGTATCAAAGGCAGGCATTAAAAAAGCTATTTTATCCGAGTTATCGCCTTTCTGGCCAATTGAACGGCCATGTCCTTCTTTGAACCATCGCCTACTTCTCCCCATATCATGATCATTAACAGTCCACCCTTGACCCGACAAACCAGAAAGGCATCGCCCGGTGACCACACAGCTCCATCGCCAAGCCCAGGGATAACCTCCTTATCTGGTCTGGAATTCCAGTAATCCCAACGGGACTGGACATCACTCCTTGTGTAACCAACGGTAACCAGAGGAGCTTTCATAATCTGCCCGAAGATATTTACGTTTCTATAGTATATGCAATTTCCATAACCTGATTGTACCCCCACACTATCAACCTTCTGACCGGTAATCTCTTCCACTTCTCCCTCGGTCAAAAGGCCACATGTATCAGCATACCCTAATTGCCATGTCGTTAAGAACATGGCTACTACCATAATGTTATAGATTTTTAGCCTCATGTTATATTACCTCAGGGTATTTCAAAAGCTTTTAGCCTCCGAAAAATCCCTGCTTTTCTCTCCTCTGAGATAGGAGTTTGTGGCTTGATTCCACTTAGAGTAGAAGAAATAACAAGCACGATGATACCTGCCAGTGTAATAGCCAACTTGCCAACATTCGCGTCAGTTCCTGTTATCATCAAGGCCTCCATTTCTAATAATTATCAAACATGAAGTATAAAAAGCCCCCAAGTGGGGGCAAGGAGTTATCTAAACATATACACATGTGCCTACTAGATGTTTCATCATTAAAGATTCTCACACATCTTTATGGCTTTATCCGAGTTATAACTTTTTTTGCCAACTTAATTACTATCTCCTTCTTTTTATCATCGTCAGAGCTTCCTCCCAATGAAATCATCAACAGCCCTCCCTTTACACGACAAACGAAAAAATCATACTCTGGCGCCCAAATAGCCCCATCACCAACATCAGAAATAATCTCCTTCTTAGATATAGAAGACCAATAACTCCAAATAGCCTGAACATCATTCCTTGAAAAACCAACAGTAGCAATAGGAAGATTCATTACCTGTCCAAAAACTTTATCTTTCTTATAGTAAATGCAGTTTCCGTATCCAGCTTGTAACTCAACAGAATCAATCTTCTCACCCATGATCTCTTCCACCTCTTTCTTAGCCAAAAGATCACAGGCATTACCCTTTTCAAAAAGCATAGCTATTATAAAAATTACATTCATTTTGCATACCTCACGCTAAAATACTACTTTATCCGACCCTTTACTTTCTTCGCTATACTAATAGCCAAATCCTTACCCTTTTCACCCACTCCTACCACGTGAATTGATAATAATCCACCATTGATCCAGGCAAAAAGCCAAAAACCATTCCAAGAAACCTCGCCAAGACCAGGAATAACCTCCTTAGGTTTCGCAAGCTCCCAACGATACTGGCTAGCCTCACTTATATCATAATCAACGAAAGCCCGACCATCGTTGTCTGGACCATAATAACCACACTGAAAACCGCCAGTTTGATGTTCAAGCTTAGCGACAACGATTTTCTTACCAAGAATCTCACTTACCTCTTCCTTGGTCAAAATGTTACACATGTTAATCCCACTTCCAGATGTTTGGGACTGGACAGTTTTTGATGATGTAGCAGGGGGTTTTTCTGATTGAGCACCACTACAAGTAACCAAGAACAAAACAAATCCCAGGAACACGAAGAAATATACAATTTTACCCATCTTTTTGTGTATAGTTGAGCTCATCTCATTACCTCCTTTTTGTTTTGGCACTACTCTATTTTAAATTCCCATATTTAACGGGAATTTATATAACTAAAGTTAAGTTTTCAAATTTTAAAGCACATCAAAAATAATGTCAAGTTTTTTTAACTCCCTTTTGACCTACAAGGAAATTCAAGAAGGAAGATGTTTTGATTTTATAGGATCCTTTAAAATTTCAAACTATGCTTATAATTTTAGCTACTTTAATTTCAAAAAATAACATATATAAAATTTCTGATGAGATTGTTCTATCTATTCAAAAAGGAGATTTTGGAGCAATTATGAAATACGCAGATAAAAAGGGAATTATATTTTCAATAAATCCAATAATTGATACAACGGACCCAAAATTTTCACCTCAAATTTTTAAAAAAATTTTAAATGATACTACAAAATTATTTTGGGGTTATGCAAGTGGTTCTGGAATGGAAATTTATATGACTTTTAAAGAATTTTATGAAAAATACTTAAAGAAAAATTATATAAAGGGCAAAAAATCCTTAAACAAAAGAATAGCACCAACTAATAAAAAAGATAATATAAAGGAAATTTTTAAAAATGCAGATTTTGTTGAATATTATTTAAAAGGAAAAGAAGAGTATGATTGGCATAGTTTAATTCTTGTTTTTAATAATAATGTTTTAGTAGCAATACTTTATGATAGTTGGTCACCATAAAACATAAAAAATGGAAATTCTCTAAAAGTGCAAGCTTTTGCTTTTTTATATATTTCTAACAAATAACTATAAATACTACTTGTCTTTGCTTGAAGAAATAACTTTTCATTTATATCTCTAAAAAATTTAAAATCATTTGGTCTTTCTAAAATTCCTAAAAATTTTTCAAGTTTTAGTAGATTTTCAGACAATTTTAAATTCCAATTAAAAAAATTATTAATATCCTTAATAGGACAATTGCATTTAAATAAATACTCACTATGCCATTTTAAATCACTTATTATATTTTTAAGCTTAAAAAATTCTTCAAAATTTTTAATTTCAATATCCAAATCCAAAAACTTATCTCCACTAATTAAAAATTTAGGTGCTAAATCATTATAAATATATTCAATTATTTTATCATAGCCATAACCTCCAAATCCATGTAAAAAAGCATAACCATTTTTCCTAAAAAATAAAGTTAATGTATAAGCTCTTGGTCTAACTTCAATTTTATCTATATTATTTAAATCTTCCATCATAAGTGGAAGCCTTTTATTATTCACAACTTTCCAAAAAGGAAGTTCATTTTGCTGGAGAATTCTAAAAGGTTTTCTTTTTAAGTTTATTAAAATTTCATTGAATTTTTCCTTAAAATCACTATTTGATATTTCAATTACAAAATTTTTAAAATTTTCACTTTTTGAAATTTCTGAAACTTTTATCACTTTAACATCTATTTGAAAGTATTTAAAAGTCCAATTTATCATAAAACTTGAATAATCATCAATTTCTTTATTTAATTCAAAAGCTATTTCAAAAGCCCTTTCTAAATTATTCAATAGCTTTTTATGTGTTAATTGTTTTAGTTCCTTATAAAAACTAAAAATTAAGCTTTTAGTTATTTTTGGAAATTTTTCAAAAATTGTATTTTCTTCAAGCCTTAAAAAATATACCTTATGTATTTGAAAATTGTTATCAATTGTATATGTAAAAATTTCTTTCCTTTCATCATGGTCAGCTATTAAAAATAAATTTTCTCCTTTATGCTTATTTAAAATAAGAGCTTTTAAAAGAATGCCATAATAAAAAATAATAGGTT
>JAUQPS010000055.1 GCA_030550205.1 bacterium | reverse complement strand
GATGCTCAAATATATTTAAATGCTATTGCTCAAAAGTATGGTTTTTTAGATGAAGATGAGCATTCAGAAGGAGTTATTATAATTGATATTGGAAAACAACTTACAACTTTAACATTATGGAATGGTGATGCTTTAAATTATTTGGCGGTTTATGAGCAAGGACTTAGTTCTGTAATTGATGAGATTTCAAGAGATACATTGATTTCTAAGAAGACTTGTGAAAATGTTTTAAAATCTATAAATATACCAAATATGTATCAATTAGATTATGAGGACTTAGAAATTGAAATTATGGATGAAAGAAAAAATCAAGTAGTAAGATTAAGCTCTCGTAGGATTTCAAGCATTATATTAGATGTTATTTCAGCCATTTTTACAAGAATACAAAGTGATATTGAAAAAACAGGATTTCTAAAAAGTGTTCCAACACCAAGTATATATTTAACAGGAGGTATTGCTGAGATTAAAGGAATTGAACAAATTGCAGAAAATATATTTAACTTACCAGTATATATAGGCAAAATTTCCCTTAAAGTAAATGATAAGAGTTATTTAAGTCCTAGGTATATAACCTTAGCAGGATTAATAAAATTATACTTTGAAAGTCCAAAAGATAAAATTAGTAAAGTGGAAAATAATAAAAGTTTTTTATCAAGGCTTTTTAGTAAATTAAAGGAAATGATGGAATAAGGAGGTGAAAGTATGAGAGAGGAGTTCCCAGAGATATATTATCCACATGAGGGACAGGATGTAAGGATAGCGGTTATTGGTGTTGGTGGAGGTGGCACTAATGCTTTAAATTATATGGTAAGGAAAAATATAGAAGGTGTAATTACTATTGCTGCTAATACAGATATACAACATCTTGAAAATTCTCTTGCTGAATACAAGTTAGCCCTTGGAAGGAATCTTACAAAGGGGAGGGGAGCGGGAGCTAATCCTGAAATTGGGAAAAAGGCAGCAGAAGAAAGTATTAATGAAATAAAGGAATTACTAAGAGATGTTGATGTTGTTATAATATCAGCGGGTATGGGTGGAGGAACAGGTACAGGAGCTTCTCCTGTTATTGCAAGAGTTGCGAAAGAATTGGATAAATTAACAATTGGTGTTGTTACAAAACCATTTACAAGTGAAGGTCCAAGTAAAATGAAGAAAGCTCTAAAAGGTATATCTGAACTTTCCCAAAATGTTGATTCCTTGATTGTAATTTCAAATGATGAGATTATAAAAAGGAAGGAATTAAAATTTGCTCAAGCATTATCTCTTGCAGATGAAGTGTTATATAAAACTGTTAGAGCAATCGTTGATATTATAACAAAGCCAAGTTATATAAATGTTGATTTGGAAGATGTCAGAACTATTCTAAAAAATAGTGGATATGCAATTGTATCGGAAGGCATAGGAAGGGGTGAGAGAAGAGCGGAAGAAGCTCTTAAAAAAGCACTTGAAAATCCACTTATAGATAGTGTAAAAAGCATACAAGGAGCAAAAGGTATATTATTAAACATCCATTCAAGCCCCGAAAATAGTGAATATTCTATAAAAACAGAAGAAGTAAATTATATATTAAATGGAGTATTTAATGCTGCTTCAAGAGGTAGAACTGATGTTGAAATTATATTTGGTTTTACATTTGATGATAGCTTAAATGATGAAATTAGAATTATATTAATTGCAGCCGGTATGGAATTGGGAACAAGAGTAAGTTATCAACCTCAAAAAGGAGAAATTACTATTCCAAAATATAGAAATAATCCTATTATTATATCAGATGAATTAGAAGAGGCGTGATTTTATAAAATTTTTAATTGAAAAAGCATCTTCCACCTTATAAATTATTTTATAATTTTCTAAATTTAAAATTTCTGATTTGTGAAGTGAGCCATCAGAAATAATATAGTATTTACATTCAATTGGTTCTTTTTTAAGAACATAAAGATGGGCAGGAAATTCGTTTGCACAAACATATTTAAGCTCATAAATTTTTTGATAAAACTTATTCTCAATTATTAATCCTCTAATATCCAAAGCAAATTTATAAACTAAAATGATAAGTTGGATTGAAAAAAGTAAAATACTCATAATTTTAAAATTTTTTGACTTTTCAATTAAAAATCCAGAAGATAGATTCAATATGAAGTTTGAATATAAGCTTCTTAAAGGAAATGGTGGAAGAATAAGGGCATAATTGAAAAGGGGTAATAAAAAACCAAGAATATATAAAAATCCGAGTTGTGAAAAGAAACCTAAAATTGAATAAGGCGTTTGATAAGTTATATTTTTATGAATATCAAGTAATGGACTAACATTACTACCAAAACTTTTAAAAAATGTTAGTTTTTCAAAATCAAGAAGAAAGAAATAATAAACAATAAATAAAAGTCCAAAGCTAAAAATAAATTTTAAAATATTTTTTCTATTTGTAAATAAAAGAATAAATAACCAAACTACAAATTGAATTTTAAATCCAAATATAGAAAAACCATAAGAAATACCGCTTAAAATTGGTTTGTTTTTTAAAGCAAGATATAAAGATAATATTGATAATAACATAGCCATAGTATCTGGTCTAACTTTTAAACTTGAAAACAAAATATAGGGTGATAATACACTTGATAATAAAATTATTGATTTTGTAAATTGTGAAAAATTAAAATAATTTAAAATCAAATACATAAGCCAAATACTTATTAAAGTAGAAATAAAATTTATAATCCACAATAACTTAAAATTACTACCAATAATTTTTACCAAAAAATACCATAAAGGAGAAAGAGAATAAACATCTTTTGAAGTCCAAAATAATGCATCCATATTTGAACCACCAAGTGAATCATTATATACAATTGCCCATTTAAAGAAAATTATTCTAAAAATGAAATTTAAAATATATATTAGAAGGCAAAGAATAAAAATTTTCTTAAACATATAAAATTTTATAGTTTTTTCATTTACACTTTAAAATTTTATCTATGATAAAAGAAGGTAGTTGTATTTTCTTAAAGCCTGAAAAAAAGGGATTATTTTATAATCCGAAAGGAATTGTTTCAAGGGAACTTGGAGTTGCACTTTTAAGAGTGGAAAAACAATTAAAAGGAGATATAAAGGTATTGGAATGTATGGCTGGAATTGGTTTTAGAACTGTTAGGTATTATAAGGAAGCGGGAATTAATAATATATGGGCAAATGAAGCAAACGAAGAAGCTATTGAAGTTTTAAAAGAAAACTTAAAATTAAATAACATACCTGATATTATAATAACAAATAAGGAAGCTAAAAAAGTTTTATTAGAAAATGCATTAAATGAAAATAGGTTTGATTTTATAGATTTAGATAGTTTTGGCTCTCCTTCTGAATTTGTTTTTAGTGTAATTATGGCTTTAAAAATTGAGGGATTAGTTTATTTAACTTCAACAGATGGATTTACATTGTGTGGTTTAAAGCAGACTGCAAGTATTAGAAATTACGGGGTTCATACAATAAATTCAAAGTTTTGTCATGAGCTCGGTATGAGAGTTGTGATTAGCCAATTTATGAAATGCGCTGGGAATTTAAATATGCATTTTGAACCAGTTATAAGTCTTTATGATGGTTATGCTTGGAGAATTGCTTTAAGGCTTAAAAAAGGTGTTGAGAATGCAAACTTTGATAAATTCGGTTATGTCTTATATAATCCCCAAACAAAAGAATATAAACTATTTGAAAATAATAAAATTGAAGGAGATGGTTTAATATGTGGTCCTATATATCTTGGAAGTCTTCATAATAAAGAATATGTTGTCAAACTAATTGAAAATTCAAGTGATTTAGAAAATTTAAGGAAATTTCTTGAAAAAATTATGAAAGAAGAAGAAATTCCATTATATTATGATTATCAAGAACTTTGCGATATTATATCATTAAGTCCTCCACCAAGAAGAAGAATTATAAAAGCTTTAAAAAAGAGAGGTTATTTAGCAAGCGAAACTCATATTAATCCATATGGTATTAAAACAAATGCTCCTTATGAGGTTTTAATAGAAGTTATTAAAAGTTTAAGTTCTAAACTTTAAAATCTTGGATTTGCCTTTTATTCTATAATCAATAAACCAGATTTACCATATTGCTTAGAATCTCCGCTTTAAGAAAATTTTTTTGGTCTTGATAGTTTCCTACCGCTGCTTTTCTTATTGTTTATGTTTTTGGGAACATTGAAGCAAGGATATGGATTTTAGGAATTATTCTATTTTCTTACAACCTATCTTTTTCTTGTTTCTTTAAATATGAATTTTGCCCTGATTTTCATTTTTCTTTATTGCTGATCCTTTATCTTATTTCTTTTTGAGTATTCTTTTCTTCTTTAGAGGATTAAAATTAGCTTTAAAATTTTCATATGATTTGGATATTGAGGATATTAAACTTTATACTTTTAGGCTTTGCTTTTTGGTCCTTATTCTTCAAACCTGAACTTACAAGAATAGTTTTTATTATAATTGGTTTTTTGTTTCTTATTTCTGGTTTAAGAAAAGCTTTAATAATTGGTCTTGATAATTTAAGAGGAAGATTTTGGGTGCTTTTAAGTTTGAATGGTCTTATATTTCCATTGGCATCACTTTTAAATTCAGATATCTTACATCTTATATCAAGATTTTATCTCTTTATTACACTTTTATTTATGTTTTCAGGACTTAGAAGACAAGGATTGAGCTTAGTCAAAATGAAGGCAATGTTATGGTTATTACTTGTTGCTACTGTTATTATTTTAAGCTTTTTATTTTCTTTAATTATTGAGAATAAAAATTTTCTAACCTACTTGTATATTTTTGTATTAAACATGAACTTTGCTATTCTTCTTGCTAATGTTTTGATGTATCTTGGAAGTGATTTGGGAAAAAGATGGTTTATAGGATTTTTAGCATTTGCATTTTTCTTTATTGGAGACCCGTTATATCTTATTAATTTTAAAGAATTAGCTCATTTCTTTTTCTGTTTTATATTCTTCTTTATAAACATTGTAGCACATATAGAAGAATAAATGAAGCTTAGTGAAGTTGCTAATATATTAAATGCAAAATTAGATGGAGAAGATAATGAAATAAAGGGTTTTTCAACAGATAGTAGGACTATAAAAGAAGGGGAATTATTTATTGCATTAAGGGGTAAGAATTTTAATGGTGAAGATTTTGTAGAAGATGCATTAAATAAAGGAGCTGTTGGAGCTGTTGTTTCAAATAATTTTAAAAAAAATTTAAAGCAAATTATTAAAGTTGAAGATACATTATTTGCTTTATTAAAACTTGCAAAATTTTATAGAGAAAATTATTTAAAAGATATAAAGGTAATAGCGGTTCTTGGAGCATCTGGAAAGACTACAACTAAGGAAATGCTATATAAAATTTTTTCAAATTTTTATAAAACTTATAAAAGTCCAAAAAGCTTTAATAACCATATTGGTGTTCCCTTAACAATTTTAAATACGCCAAATTATTATGATTTTTTAATTCTTGAAATTGGGACAAATCATAAAGGAGAAATTGAAAGTTTATCTAAACTTTCAAAACCTGATTATGCTATAATTACAAATATAGGTCCAGAGCATATTGAATTTTTTGGAAGTATTGAAGAAATAGCAAAAGAAGAATTAAGTGTTTTTAAATATGCAAAAGTTGGATTTATGAGAAAAGAAGATTATGAAAATTTTAAAAATTTTACAAATGATAGAGAAATTTTTACATTTGATACGAAAAATTATAAAGTTGAATTGCTTGAAATTGGAATAAGGGTTTTCTTTAATTCAGAATATATTGATTTTTTAAATTATGGATGGTTTGAGAATGCAATTGGAGTTTTTGAAGTTTGTAAATTTTTTAATATCAAAGAGCCTTATAAATTCTTAAAAAATTTTAAATCAGAAACAATGAGAATGGAAATTCTAAATTTTGAAAAGTTTGAAGTTATAAATGATGCTTATAATTCAAATCCTTTATCCGTGAAAGCCCTTTTATATTCAATAAGACCAAGTAAGAGAAATGTTTTTATAATTGGTGATATGCTTGAACTTGGTGAATTTTCTGAATTTTATCATAGGGAAATTGCAAAATACATTCTAAACTTAGGGCATAATAGAATAATACTTATTGGAAATTTTGTAAGATATACTTATGAAGAATTAAAAGATAAAGTTGAATGTTATTATTTTAAAGAGAAGGAAAAAGCAATTGAATTTTTAAAAATTTATTTAAAGCCAAATGATAGGATTATATTGAAAGCTTCAAGGGGAATGAAGTTTGAAGAACTTCTTATATTTCTTCCCATCCTTTAAAATATAGATGCCCTTTTTTAGATTTTTTGGTTTTAGTTTTCCAAGAAATGTTCCATCAATTTTATAAACCTCATAAAATTTATCATACGAAACTTCAAAATTTTCATCTTTAATAGCACTTGTAGGACAAATATATGAAATTGAAGTATTTATATCTTTAATATATAAGCTTACTTGTGAAAACGGAATAGAAAATGAGATTAAGGTAATCGGGAAGTTTTCTACGGTTAGGTTTAAATTTATATCATTTAAGTAAAAGAGTTGATATTGAAAAACATCGCAGTTTGTTAAATTTTTTGGGAATAAATAATCAGTTGTTGAATTAAATAAAATGTAGTTTTTGGCATATTTTAAATTGTTTGATGATATATTTGCATACTTTAAAATTGGAAAATGTCTATCTAAAACATAATAAAATGGTTTGTCATTGAAAATTCCAAAAATTTCAAGAACGGTAGAGTAATTTAAAAATTTTGGGATTAAGTTTGAAAGACTTTTTATATTCAAAATTTTCCAATCGCTTCTTAATGTTAGAAGGTATTTATCAAATAATATGAAAATACTATCATTTACTTTTTGAAAGCCTAAAATGGGTAAGTTCGTATTTAAAGAAAACTTCTTTCCTTCTAACAAATTGAATAAACTATCAAATTTAAAAACAAATGGAATTCTTTTATTATCAAAGTAATCACCATATACATAAATGTTATTGTTTTCAATGAAAAAACCTTTCAAATTAGTAAAATTAACAAGAAAGTAAGCAATTTTTAAAAATTTTGGAATGCCAAGGGTATCAGTAATTAGAAAGAACATCCTTGGGATATTATTTAAGGGATTCATATTTCCAATTATATAGATTTTATCATTGAGAATTGTAATGGCACTTGGGCTTTCATAGTTAATTACAGAAAAATATCTTGAAATGAGAATGTTAGCATTTGTATCAATGCATATAAAAAGGATGTTATTTCCTTCATTTTCAATGGGTATTGTTCCAATTATATAAATTTTACCATTTCTATAAACCGCATCTGAAAAAATTAAGTATTTGTTTGAATATATGGATTTTGAAAAAATTAAATTACCATCATTTGAAAATTTCAAAATTACAATTTCTCCTATGTTGTTTTCATTTAATCTGTTCCCAATTCCAATTACACTATTTTCAGTTTCAATAATTTTTAATAAAGATATATTGCTTTCATTTACTTTGATAAAATATCCAAGTAATAGTTCAAGCATTTTAAAATATCCTCCTCTTTATGTGCAGTTATAATTTTTCTTGATATTTCAGAAAGCATTTGTTTATTTAATTTTCCAATTATTTCCTTAGCCCTATTAACATAAGAAATAGGAATTGATATAATCCTAATTCCAAATGACAATAAAGCAATTAATCCCAAGTCATTGCTTGCCATATCTCCACAAACACTAAAAGGCTTTGGTTTTGATTTAGAAAATGAATAGTAAATTAATCTAAATATGCTTGGATGAAATTGTTGAAAGTTTATATCATTTCTACTTATTGCAAGGGTATATTGACTAAGGTCATTAGTTCCAAGACTAAAAAATTGAACATATTTCTTAAATCTATCTGTTATAAGTGCTGATGATGGTGTTTCAACCATAATTCCAATATCAATATCTTCTATTAGCTTTCTAATTTCAATAACTTCTTCAACAGAAGATACCATTGGAATTAAAATCCTTATATTTTTTAATTTATTTGCCAATTTTATTGCGCTTATTTGCTTATTTAAAAGCTCTCTATTATAATTTAATAAATATCTAATCCCTCTAACTGATGTATTTTCAAGGGAAAGTGGAACTTTATCCCCTCCAAGGTCAAATAATCTTATTGTTAAAATTTTTGGATAAACTTTTTGACTCATATATTCGTAAATATCTTTTTGCTCATTTTTTCCTATAATTCCATTTAAATATAAGTATTCTGTTCTAAATAGTCCAATGTCAAAATTTTTAATTTTTTCTATTTCACTTGGAAAGTCAATATTTATTTGAACTTTTACTTTTATTCCATCTTTCGTTTCAAATTCGTCCTTATCATAAATTATATCAATGCTTTTTGTTTGAAAAATTAAAGTTTCATTTGTAAATTCAACTTCATCATCATTTAAAATTGCATATTTGTAATTTTTAGCGATATTTACAGCATTTTCTATACCTATAATTGTAGGTATTCCTTTATCTTTTAAAATTAAAACAGGATGGGAAGTTAAAGCGGATGTTTCTAGAATTGCTCCTTTTATATTACTTTTAATAGCTTTTAAACTCTGCCTTACAGTTAAATTTTTTGCAACTATTATGCTATTTTGTTTAATTTCTAAATTATCAACTCTTCCTCTTATAAAGTCTAACAATTCATTTTTAAAAAATTTTAACTCATTTGAAATGCTTTTATAGTGCTCATCATTTATTTCTAACATTTTATTGGCAATTTCATCAATTGCTAAGCTTATGGATTGGATAATGTTATTTCCTTTGCTTTTTATATTTTGAATAAAAGTTGGACTTTTTAATAAGTTTATATAAAAATTCGCATATTCCTTATATTTGTTTTCCATACCCTCAACTTCTTCCATTAAATAGTTAATATAAAGTTTTATTGCTTCCTCTACTTGCTCTATTTTAATATCATTATTTTCATTATCATAACTACTATCTACTATGAAAATTTCTCCCGCTGTATAACCTTTTACAATAGCTATGCCTCTTAATTTCATATTTCCTCTCCAAAACCTTCTTCAATTATTTTTGCAATACTTTCAACTGCTTCTACTTCATCGGGTCCTTCTGCTCTTATTATTAGTTCAGTTCCTTTTGGAGCCACTAACATTAAAATACCAAGGATACTTTTTGCATTTGCAACCATTCCATCCTTTTCTATATATATTTCTGAAACAAATTTGTTTGCAATTTCTGTTATTTTTGTAGCAGGTCTTGCATGAATACCAAGTTTATTAACAATTACAACCTTTTTAAGATACATTATTTTTCTTAAATTTAAATAAATAAGCTCTTCCCTTATCAGTTATTTCCCATATACCACGTGGAGAATTGTTAGAAAGTAATCCTTCACTTACTAATGTGTTTCTACACCATTGAGCGGTATTTTCCCATCTTTTTTTAGATGGTTCTGAAGGAAGTTCCTCGTAATCATATTCATTAAGTTTGTTTCTCATTTTTTGTTCAACCTTCTTTAATACTTCCCTCATTGGAGCTTTACCGCCGAGTTCCTCTATACTTTCAAGTATAGGAATTATAAATTCATCTTCTGGAGTTCTTAAACCTCTTGGAAGTTTTTTATAAGTTTTTATTGTAGTAGTAGGTATAAGGAAACTCCCCCATTCTTTTTTAAGTTCTTTAACTTTTTCCCTGAATATTGTTAATTTTATTATTTTTTCAATAGTTTCTTTTGCATTTTCATAATCAGAATTTTTAAGAGCCTTTTCAGCCTCTTTATCCAACTCATTTATAACACTCTCAATCTCTTCAAGAAGTAACTCAAAAGCTACATTTACATTTTCTTTGTTCATTTTAAACCTCCTCTTTAAAATACACTTTTTGAAATTTTAAAGCTTT
>JAUQPS010000054.1 GCA_030550205.1 bacterium | reverse complement strand
AACTCTTATTCTAAATATATGCTTCCTTTAATAATCATTGATTTAATATTAGTATCAGATTTTTCAGAAAGTTTTATTAAGAATTTTTGAGCATCCTCAAAATTCATAAGCTTAGGCTGGCAATTTTCTATTTTTATAGGAAAAATCCTAAAAATTTTCCCATTTTTCGTAAGTTCTAAGCCAATAATTATTCCCTTTTTAGTATCTTCAAACTTCTGATCAAATACAAAATTTCCTACCGAGTAAAAAATTATAGATTTTTTATAAATCTCTATCTCCTGCACTACATGAGGATGTGTCCCAATAATTATATCTGCTCCTGAATCAACTAATTTATGAGCTAAATATTTCTGAAATAGATTACTTTTTCCTTCATATTCACTTCCCCAATGAATGTAGACAACTAAAACCTTATTTGAATACTCCTTTTTAACAGTCTGTAATATTTTGATAATATTATTTATATTTTTGGGAAAAACAACATTAAAAGATAAAATAACTATTTCTTTATTGGAAAATATATAATCTATATCACTTAAAATCGGATCTCCTAAAGGAATTATGCCATATTTTTTTAAGATTTCTCTTGTTTCCTTTAAACCTTCAAGTCCTCCGTCTCCTGAATGATTATTTGCCAATGACAAAACATTTATGTAAGAGTTTCTTAGACCTCTAACCACTTCATTTTTGAAACAGAACCTCAAATATTTTTCAGAAGATATAAAAACTTTATTAGAAATAGCCCCTTCCAAATTACCTATAACATAATCTACCCCTCTTAAAACTCTCCATATATTTCTAAAAGGATATGAAGGATTATAACTTTCTATCAATTTTTCCACTCCTCTTCCTAACATAATATCTCCCAAAAATAGATAAGTGGTAGAACTATACTCCCCCAAAGTGTTTTCTCCGCTTTTAAATATTACACTAAAATACGAGGTGGTCGATTCTGAGTAAATATCAGGAAAATAATCATTTGAATTTTTATGAGAAATAATAATAGGAAACTCACATCTCTTTAATCTTGCAAAATATCTCATTATAAAAAGTGATTGCCAAGAGTCTACATCTATATTTTTAAAATTTTCCTTTTCAAAATTTAGTAGAGCTCTGATACTTCTTACATCATGAAAATAAGCAATATCTGATGGCAGATAATGAGAGAAATCAACACTTGCAATTACAAATGTGTTAGTTGGAGAAGCTTTATATAAGTGCTCTACCAAAATGCTTAACTTTTCATTGCTTGCGCTTTGAGACACAATTATTGGTAATAATGTACTTTTAGGAAAATATTTTTTAATAAATGGTATTTGATTTGTAATTCCATGTTCTTTTTCCAAGTAAAAATTATTTGGAATTATAGAAATAGTATCCTTTAGAGAATTAATAATTCCTTCCTCAATTTTTAATCCTTTAAATATTTTAGTATTAGATGTAATAAAATCTCCTCCTAAAAATATAGATGATTTATAATGGTCAGGAGACAAAAGAATAATTAGATCAGGATTACCGATTTTATAAAGATCCCTATAAAAAGTCTCTATTATGTCTTTAGCTAATAAATGATGAGGAACAACACCTACAGCAAAGAATTCAGTTTTAGTACTACGAATAATCCTTCTCTCTATTGTAGGATAGAAAATAATTAAACAAAAAGCTAATATTAACAATAACCTTCTATACGTAATTATTCACCTGTATAAAAACTTCTTGTCCAGTTAGGAATAGGAGGATGTTTCCCTTTAAGCATATTTCTCCATTCTTCATCTGTCAACCTCTGTCCTATAGGCTGTTTAAATTCATAGTAACTTAGTACAGGTCCTACCCCAAGAATAATCGTATTATTAGGTAACATATAAGCTACAATCATAGTTTTTATATTACCTGTACCTTCTTCTAAAACTAATTTTGTGTTTCCATCTGTGTGAACATCTGTAATTAATGTAGTTTTTAAAATATCAGGTTTAAGTATATCTTTTCCAAAAGAAGGATTACTTAAATTTGAAAAATCTCTTATAAAAGAATAAAGAGAATTATAAAAATTCTTTATAAATTGGTAATCATATTTATCTAAAAATTTGTTTTCTAATTCTTTAGCTACTATTTTGCCTAAATATTCTACCAAATTAGAAAATCCTTCTATTTTATAAATTATATCGCTTATATAATCCAATTTATCTGGAAAATTTTCCTTTAAACCTTTCTTTGTAATAGATAAAAGATTCAGCAGTTGTTTATAGAAATCTATATTAGGTTCTACATAACCTGCCATAACTTCCAAAGGTATCTCCTCATCTTCTCCCTCTCCCAATTCAGCTATAGAATAACTTTGTTTTACATACAGCTGAGTATCATGCTTTAATTCAACCCAAGATGCTAAAGAAGTATTTAAACATCTATCTTGATAAGCATCTGTCCTCATAAATGTAGGATAACCCTCTCCAAATTTTCTTAACAGAGTTTTAATTGTGAAAAGCCACCCCATGTAAATATTTCTATTCCAATCTTCTTCCTTTAAATTGTCAATATATAATTTGAATTTATTAAACTGTCTTTTAAAAAGTGAGTACTTTGTATCTCCTTCATTCTCAAGAATATTATAAGCTCTCTCTGAGCCTAAAATAGCCATAACATCAAGCCCTCTTGGGAACCCTCTTACTTCTCTTCCCATGAAGGTCTTTACCCAAGTGAAAGGTCTATTAGATGTGTATCTATCATTCCATACATAGGTGAAAGGAAGACCATCTTTAGGAAGAGGAAGTTTCTCACCTATATATTCGCCCGTAAATGGAGAAACTAATTCCGAAAAAACCCAAGAATCAAGTGTAAATCTTTGTCCTAAAAGTTTAAATCCTTTAGTTAACTGAAGTAACTCTTTTGCTTGTTTTGTTAGCTTCTCAATATTTTCTTCATCGTGTATACTGAAAACTTCAAGTTTAAGTTCCCCTAATCCGCTATATATCTTGGGATCATAGGGTAAAACTTTCAAAAGATTTTTTATCTTCTCATAATTCTTTTCAATATCATCTAAAACAATGTTACTACCTAATACCCTCTTTAAAACATCATAGTATTGATACGGTCCAACATCATCGCAATATCCTACAAAAAATGAGGTTATTTTATAAATTTTTTCCCATTTTTCAAATAGTTCTTTATCCGAAATAAGATCATAAGTTAAAATACATGCACCAATAGTCTGTTTCTTAGCATCATAAATAGAAATGATACCATGAGGATTATTTGAAGAAGTCTCACCTTCAGATATTTCTGGAGATCCATTAATTAGGAAGACCATTCTACCTAAATACATTAAAGCTTTAAAATAATTTTTTAATCTCTCTGAGTTTGTATAATGTCCTCTTGGAATATATTGAGAGTAATCCTCTTTATAAACAAAGATAGGAGATTGATCCCAAGAAGCATGTTTTTCTATTAAATTTAGCTCTTTATTTACTATATCTCTTACAAGAGAAGGAGTTGTAAATTTATATTTTTCTAAGTCAAATTCGGTAAATCCTGAAGTATAGTTCTCTAAAATTTCCTTTATATCATCTTCCCCAAATAAATCCTTAGGATAAATTTCTTCCAGAGCTTTTTTAGATACTACTTGGCTCTTTTTAGGTTTTAATAATTCCAATATTGTGGAAAGATAACATATATTAAGTTTTACCGCTTCTTTTAAATCTTTAGAAGTTGTAGAATTATAATGTTCAAGCTGTTTATCAAGAAGTTTATATACAATTTCCCAGATATATTCATAAAATAACTTCTCCTCAAGTTTTGAAAGAACAATATCAAAGAAAAGATGATAATAATGAAGCATTACATCAGGAGTAATTATACAGGGTAATTCTTTCTCATAAAGAGCTAAGTAATAGGCATAAAAATCATCTTCTCCACGCAAAGGAATATCCCCTGTAAACTCGGTAGTTACCTCATACTCTCTAATATCCTTAGGTGTATCTATAACAACAAATCCGTTTCTTAACAAGAAATCCATATCTTTTTTTGATAAAGGAATTTTTTTAAGGACTTCTAAGTTTGTAATCTGTGAAATACTTAAAGGAAGATTAAATGCTGGTAAAGATGGTCTAATTTTAGAAAAATCAATATTTTCAGATTCTTTTTTTGTCTCATTATAGGAGTCTGAATAAAACTCGATTTTTGTCGGATTAGATTTTTCTGTTTTCTGTAATGATGTGAAAATAAAGTAAAAACCTATAGGTAATATTATTAAAAAAAGGATTAAAAAAATTTTTAATAATGTCTTTTTACTCATTTTAATATAATAACCTCCCTATTCTAAATCTTAAGATTCTTTAATATTAAAAATGGATCCACTTAATAATTTTAAACAAAGGAAGTAAAGAAGATCTAATATAAAACAAATTTATAAACGATCTTAATGATTTGCTAAACATGTTAGGCGATTTAGAGATAAACCAGTCTATTTGTGTGAAATCTGTACTATTCATCTCCATAGCTTTAAGAACATTATCTATTACTCCTAAAACGACCCCATAAATTATATATCTCTCCTGTAAATCCTTAGATAAGTACAAATTGCCTGAAGAAATATCAGGAAGATTTTTTAAATAATTCCTAAAAGCCTTCCATTTTAACATTAGAAGTTTTCCATTTTTAGAATACCTCCTAACATATTTCTTTAAAAAAAATGGAAGAATAAATGCTAATAAACAAATCAAAAATAGTAATATAAGCTCAGGAGTCAATCCTATGTAAGGAACTAATATAAACCCAACAATAAAAAAGAGATTAAGACAAGTAAAAAAGAAAGAAGATATATTATTAATTTGATTTTCTCCCCTCTTACTTAGCCATTTTTTCACATAAATAGCTTTCTTTATTCTATTGTTAAAACTCTTTTTTATCTTTTCTAAATTTCTTGCTTTTAGAGAAGAAATGTAGAATTCATCACCAAATCTCCTAAATTCCTTATATAATAAGTCTAAGTCTTCACTCAAATTTTCTTGATCTTTATCGTTATCTTTATCGTTAAAAATAATCTTATAATCTTTGAATTTCTTATCATTAATAATTCTCTCTTCCTCCAAAATTTTCATATATCCAAGCCTTCCAAGCTCTAAAATAGAAGCAATTATAGAATTAATACTAATATTATTCCCTTGCTTAATTAACATTTCTACCCATCCAGGAGGAATATCTGCTGGTATTTCTTTCTCATATTTAAAAGAGTGGTCCACATCAGGTTGTTTACCATATTTAAGATATACCCTTAAAGGCAGAAAAATACCTAAAAATAAAAATATAAAACAAAAAGAAATAATAATACACCTTATTATTCTAATTTTTCTTTCCTTGATTTCTTCATTTTTCTCCCGCAATCTCTCTTCATAGCTAATTTTTTCTCTACCCAATCCCGAAATAAGCACTACTTTAGAAGGATCAATATTCTCTATATAACTTGTGGGAAATATAACCCTTAGCTCTACCCATTCTTCAGTTGGTATGTTTTTTATATAAGCCACTATTCCCTTGTAGTCATCTTTCCAAGAAATTTCATTATTCTTTTTGGGATAAATCCAACACTCAACGGCTCCCCTACTTTTGATCTGACTTGGAAGATTTAACTCTACTAATAAGGAAGAAACTTCATTTCCACATTCTTTCTTCCACACTTTAAACTGAAAATCCACCACATCATCATAAACTTTTATGGCTTTATATAGAGTGTATTTTAAGCAAAAAATCTTAAGAGTTTTAAGTCCTTTATAAAGCCATACAATTTTGTATTCATTCTCATTAGTTTCAAAATTGAAAGGAAAAGAAGTTTCTTTTCTTCCCAAAGTTTCACTCAAATGAATATTTTTTATTTCAAATAATTCTCTGGGAATAGTAAATATAAATTTAGAAGAATCCTCCGTAGGATAAAAGGTTAAATAATTAATTACCTCAACTTCTCCTGAAGATTTAATATTATAAAAAATCTGTAGTTCTTTTAAGAAATCATTATCCAAAGAAAAAGAGATTGAAGACAAGATAATTATAAATACAAATATAAATATTAATTTTTTCATAAATTTAATTCATTTTTTGAAAATTATATAATAACATAAACAAAAATGTAAAGAAATTTTAAGGATATAAAAAGGAGTTAAAAAATTATGAGACCTGAAATATTTTCTTACTTAGAGAGCAAGGAAAAAGTAGAGATATCTCTTATTAAAATTCTCTATCCCTATTTTAAACAGCATAAAATAAGATTTATTATAGCAAGTGTTTTTCTAACTATATCCTCAATGTTAGCAATTTTTATTCCTTATCTAAGTAAAATAGCTATTGATGATGCATTAATTCAAAATAAAAATGTAAAGTTATTAACATATTTAGTAATTCTTATGGCAATAATCCATATAACACGAAGTATTTTTTCAGGCACAACTCAATACTTATTTACAAAATTAAATCAAGAAATTATGGTATCTATAAAGAAAGATGTCTTTAAAAAAATCATGAAACTACCATTCTCCTTTTATGATAAAGTGAAATCAGGTTATATTCTAAGCAGAATTGCAGAAATAGAAGGTCTTAGTTTTTTCTTCTCTCCTAATCTCATTAATCAATTGATAAGAATATTGGAATTTTTCTTTGCTCTCTTTATGATGTTATACTTAAATTGGAAATTAACTCTAATTATTCTTATAATTCTGCCTCTATATTATCTAATGCTAAAGCCACTATCAACAGGAATGGTAAATATAACTCAAAATCTACTCGAAAGCTCAGCTCGGCTTGCAGGAAACCTCCAAGAAAGAATCTCAGGTTTTGAGGTTATAAAAACCTTTGGAAAAGAAGAAAAAGAGGTAAAAAATATAGAAGAAGCCTTTAAAAATATAAGCCAAAAAAATTTGATACAAAGTATCTTTTTCACTATTTTTGCTGAGTTCAATATAACTTTAACCGCACTAATTGGGCTTTTAGTTCTATGGAAAGGTGGTATGGATATAATTAATGGAAGATTCACTCTTGGAGGATACATCGCCTTCATCTCATATCTCCAAAGACTCTATTCTCCTATACAAAGTTTTGCAGTCTTTAACTTAACATTTTATCCCTCTCTTGTATCCTTAAAAAGATTAAATGAGATTCTCTCACTCTCAGAGGAAGAGGACTTAGGAGAAATATATTTTGATACTGTAAAAGAAAAGATTGAATTTCAGAATATATATTTTTCTTATGACGGTAAAAACAACATCTTAGAAGATTTTAACATAGAAATTAAAAAAGGAGAAAAATTAATTATTCAAGGACCAAATGGGAGTGGAAAATCAACTATAATACGCCTACTTTTAAGAATGTATGAACCAATTCAAGGTAAAATATTCATAGACAACATAGACATAAAAAAATACAAGTTATCTTCTATTAGAGAAAAAATAGGAATAGTATCTCAAAATATCTTTCTTTTTGATGATACTATTAGGAATAATATTCTCTATGCAAATCCTCAAGCCTCTGATATGGACATAATTCAAGTACTAAAAGATATGGAACTTTTTGACTTTTTTATGGAAGAATTTAGTGAAGGTCTTGACACTATCATAGGAGAAAGAGGACTTAGAGTATCTGGAGGACAAAGAAAAATAATCGCATTTTTAAGAGCTTTACTTAAAAAACCAGAAATCCTTATACTTGATGAAGCAACCTCAGAAATAGATATGAGAATAGAAAAGCAAATTTTTAGGTACATTAACGAAAAACTCAAAGATAAAATTTGTATAGTCATAACCCCTAAAGATATAGAAAACATTAATTGGAGAAAGATTTATATAGAAAATGGAAGAGTTAAGAATAGCTAAAACTAAAGGGATCTCAAAAATTAAATACCTAAGAAATTTTACTTATCTTTATTAAACTGTTGATAAGCAGTCCATTTAATATATTTTTTACACATTAAGGATAACAAACATTCTTCACACTTAGGACTTATATCTAAACAATAGCCATTTTGATATATGTAAAAAGCTCCATTATCCACATAAAAGGGAATATTACCATTAGAAATAACTATTTTTTCAATTTCATCTCTCAACTTGGAAGCTTCTATAATATATGGTCTCTTTTTCTCATATAAAACTTCACCTAATAAGCCAGCCCTACAAAAAATCTTACCTACGTGTCCATCTACAATCATAAAACTTTCTTTTTGATCTATAACAGCAATCTTCCAAATATCATTAATTAAAAATAATACCCAATTTACATACATCCTACATGCTTTAGGATCGTTTCCAACCCATCCAATATCTAAAATTTCATCTTCTTTCAACCTACTTAATAAACCAGAAGGTTTATTATTCTGAAGTTCATAAATAATAAAATCTGATAAAGATAAATTTTTACTTTCTAACCATCTTATAAATCCTTCGTAAGCTTTAAACCTATAAGCAAAAAGAGATATTGGCTTAATACCTCCTAAAAATCCTACACTATATAATTCTTTACCTCTATCCCCACAAATTTTCTTAAAAATACTAAGTATTTCTAACTCAGAAATCAAATAAGGTTTAAAAAGTAATGCTTCACCAAATTCGTAATATAATTCAAGAGATAATCTTCTCACAGTATATACCTTAGCTTGCTGATTGATAAGAACTCTAAGTAAAAGATATCTCAAAACTTTTTCGCTATCATATAGAAAATAATCATCATTAGGTATAGCCATATGCTCTTTCCAAGATTTTAACCATTCCTGCTTACCATATTCCTCTAATATAGCCAGAAGATTTTTTATTTTATCTTTTGATAAACTTTCTTGACTTTCCTTTACCATTTTCTTTTAAATATTTATCTACTTTCTCTGAAAGATAACTTCTTAGTTCTTTGGCATCCTCTCTAATAATTATTTCTACTTCATAATTTTTTTCAAACAAATAATTCTTATCAACCTCAAGTTTTTCTTTTACAACATCAATGAGTTCTTTATCAAGCTCATAACCTACACTATTTCTACCTAACATCATCGCAACCTTATTAGTAGTGCCTGAACCCATAAATGGATCTAAAACAGTTTCTCCAACATATGAAAAAAGTTTTATAAGTCTATAAGGTATCTCAATAGGAAAAGCAGCAATTCCCTCCTCAAGGCGATTATTTAGAGGTAACACATTCGTTATGTTCCATACATTTAAATACCACTTATTTTGAAGATACTCTTCTAAATCAACTTTTGATTCTTCTTTTATATTTTTAGGAATTAAATTATAATTAAACTTCCCCTTTTGAAAAATTAAAATACTCTCTTGAAGATTATCAGGATAGAAATACATAGGATAAGGATGTTGTAACAAAACCCCGCTCCTTCTACTAATTCTAATATATCCTTCTGGTTTAACCCAAATTATTCTATCTCTATATATAAAACCCTCTTCTAAAAATATTTGAGTCAAATCAGACACTACTGGATATTTTTTTCCTTCTATCAGAATATCATCACATACAACACACACAATTCTTCCTTGAGCCAATACTCTCTTTATTTCCTTTATTACTTTGCGCATTTTTTCTATATATTCTTCATAACTCTTAAAAAGATCGGGATAGTCAAAAGGAGCATTATAATAGGGAGGACTGGTAACAATCAAATGAATACTCTCGTCCTTAAGTTCACACATATTTTCAGAATCTCCAAAAACTAAAAGATGCTTTGTTTTGCGTTCACTTAATTTAAACATTATTTGTCTCCCCAAACCTTTGTAGGTTATTATAACATATAAAATCAAATTAAATTAAAAAAAACATTTTAAAAAACACATATATTTCAAATAACGTCAAATTTCCCTTTCATCTCTAAGTAAATTATAAAAAACAAAAAGGGGAGGACTTTTTCTCCTCCCCTCTAATCTTTAAATTTATAATATCTACTTTACTCGTATCTTAAAGCTTCTACAGGATCTAATTTAGATGCCCTTATAGCAGGATAAAGTC
>JAUQPS010000053.1 GCA_030550205.1 bacterium | reverse complement strand
GAAATTCAAAAGGCTTATGGTCAAGAACCTCAAATTATATTAACACTTCCACTCTTAATTGGAACAGATGGAAAGCTTAAAATGTCAAAATCATATGATAATTACATAGCATTTAATGATGAACCATTTGATATGTTTGGGAAAGTTATGTCAATAAGAGATGAGCTTATGGAAGATTATTATAAACTTGTTTTATATTATGAAAATTTAGAAGAAGTAAAAAAGCTTATTAAGGAAAATCCAAGGGATGCAAAGGAAAAGTTAGCTTATGAAATTGTAAAAATTTTTTATAATGAGGAAATTGCATCCAAGGTAAGAGATGAATTTAATAGAGTTTTTAAACATAAGCAAGCACCAGATGATGCTCCTGTTTATGAATTAAAAGAGGCAGAAGATTTATGTAGTATATTATTAAAAACAAAGCTTGTAAATTCAAAAAATGAATTTAGAAGGCTTATTTCACAAAATGCTATTAAAGTGAATAATGAAGTAATAAAAGAGAATGTTATTATAAGTGATAATGTTTATGTTAGGGTTGGAAAACACAGATTTTTAAAAATTGTTAAGGTATGAGGATTAGAGATTTTCAAGAAATTATTAGAAAAACTTATTATCAAAGAGATAAGGAGAGGGGTATTAAGAGTGTTTTTATTTGGACTGTTGAAGAATTGGGAGAATTAGCAAAAGCAATAAATAGAAAGGGTAAAAAGGATATTGAGTTAGAAATTTCTGATGTAATAGCTTGGATTTTTAGTTTGGCAAATTTATTAAATATAGATATTGAAGAGGTTTTGAAAAGATATTATAATGGCTGTCCAAAGTGTAAGAAGATGCCTTGTGAGTGTGAAAAGGAGGTAAATTTTGAAGGAGCTTAATTATAGAGTGAATGAAAATATAAGAGCAAGGGAAGTTCAAGTTATAGGACCTGATGGAAAAAATTTGGGAATTATGAGAACGATTGAAGCTATACAACTTGCCAAAAGTATGGGATTAGACCTTGTTGAGGTTTCTCCTAATAGTAATCCTCCTGTTGCTAAAATTATGGATTATGGTAAATTCCTGTATGAGCAAAAGAAAAAGTTAAAAGAAATGAAGAAGCACCAAAAGGCTACTGAAATTAAGGAAATTCAGCTTTCTCCTGTTATTGATAAACATGATTTAGAGGTAAAAATTAAGAAAGCAAGAGAATTTTTAGAAGATGGTAATAAAGTAAGATTTAGATTGATATTTAAGGGAAGGCAGATTGTCCATCCAGAAATAGCTAAAAATGTTCTTGAAAAGGTTATAAGCGATTTATCAGAAATTTCAGAAATTGAGCAAGCTCCAAGAGATGAAGGAAGATTTATTATTATGATTTTAAGACCAAAATCAAAGCGCTAGATTTTATTTTACCTTTAAAATTTTAAATATGCGCCCATAGCTCAACTGGATAGAGCGGCGGACTACGAATCCGCAGGTTGGGGGTTCAAGTCCCTCTGGGCGCGCCTATTAAAACATAAAAATTATGAAAATCAAAAACTAAACTCTTAACTTTATTAAAAATTTTAAACCTTTCAAGCTCACTTAAATTTTTACTAATTATTTCAGCAATTTCAAGAATTCCATTTTCCAAAAGAAATTTCCCTTGATTCTCAAAAACAATTATATCTACATTTAAGCCTTTTAAAAAGTTTTTAATTAATGTCCAATCAAGAAAATATGTAATATCTTGCTCATATAAATTTTCAAATGGATTATCAGAAACACTATGCTTATAATAAGTTGTAAGTGAGCCATTTGGAAATCTTTCAATAATTTCATCTCTTTCATATCCATAATCTACAATTACAATAAAACCCTTCCTTAAAATTTCAACTTGCTCTTTTAAAAATTCTAATGCTTTTATAGAAACATCATAAATTAACCCTTCAAAAACATTTTCTGGAAGATATTTTATTATCTCCTTATCCTTAATTTCATCAATATAAAATTCTTTAAAATCTCTTACATAAAGCTCTTTCCACTTACCATCCTTATAAATAAACCTTCTAAATTCAATAGCATCCAAAACCTCATTTTGAAATATAACCCCATCAAATTCTTTTAACTCTTTTAAATTTTTTATATATTTAACCCCTTCTATTTCCTTAAACATTGCCCTTTCTAAAATAAAATAATTTAACTTTTTATTTTTCATTTTGTAAAATTCAATCGCTTCCTTTGCAAAATAGCCTTCATTTGCTCCAATTTCAAGAATATTTTCTATATTTAAATTTATAAAATAGTTTGCAAATGTCCAAGAAAATAATTTCTCAAATGAAATTGATGTATAATAATCTTCTCCAATTTTTTTCCTAAAATAATAACCTTTTTGGGGATTATATAATACTTCACTTAAAAATTCATCAAATCGCAAGCTTTAAAATTTTAAACTTGTCCTTTAAAATATATTTAGCAAGACCGAGAGGATTTTGTGCGGGTGTTAATAGAGCAATTGAAACTGTAAAATTAGCTTTAAAAAAATATGGAAAACCAATATATGTAAAACATGCTATTGTTCATAATAAATATGTTGTAAAGGAGCTTGAAAAAGAAGGAGCAATTTTTGTTGAAGATATAAATAGTATTCCAAATAATTCCATTGTTATATTTTCAGCTCATGGCTCTCCACCAGAACATTATAAAATTGCAAAAGAAAAAAACTTAAAATTAATTGATGCAACATGTCCATTAGTGCTTAAAGTTCATAAAGAAGTTATTGAATTTGTAAATAATGGATATTATATTATTTACATAGGGCATAAAAATCATGTAGAAGCTATAGGTGTAAAAGGTGAAGCTCCTGAAAGAATAGATATTATTGAAACAAAAGAAGAAGCATTAAATTATATTCCAAAGTCTGATAAGTTAGCATTATTAACTCAAACAACATTAAGTGTTGATGATACAAAGGAAATTATACAAATTTTAAAAAGAAAATTTCCAGATATTGTTTTACCGAAAAGGGATGATATATGTTATGCAACACAAAATAGACAGGATGCAGTTAAAAAAATTGCCAAACTATGTGAATTAGTGCTTGTAATTGGTTCAGAGGAAAGCTCAAATTCAAATCGCCTTAAAGAAGTTGCTCAAAAGAGTGGAGCAAAAGCCTATTTAATTGAAAATTATAAATATATTCAAGATGAATGGCTTGTTAATGTTAAAAATGTAGGAATTACATCAGGAGCATCAACACCAGAAATTCTTGTTCAAGAAGTAATAAATTATTTATTAGATAAAGGGGGAGAGGAAGTTATTGAGATTGAAAATGCTATTGAAAAGATAATGTTTAAGCTTCCTGAAATATGAGGGTTTTAACATTTAAAACAAAATTAAAAATTTTCCTTATAAGTTTTATTTTCTTTACATTTTTAATTATTTCTGCACTTGTTGTGGAATTTAATATAATTGATTTGATAATTGGTATTCCAAGAATTTTTGGTTTTATATCCGCTCTTTTAAAGCCAAATTTTAGTTATTTTTTAATAATTTTAGAAAAGCTTTTAGAAACTATTCAAATATCAATAGTTGGAACAAGTATTGCAACGATAATTGCTTTTCCTTTTAGTTTTTTAGCTTCTCATATTACTTCTCCAAATAAATTAATTTATTATATTTCAAAAATTTTTATGAACTTTGTAAGAACTATTCCAGATATTGTTTTAGCATCTATTTTTGTGGCAATTTTTGGAATAGGTGCATTACCTGGTGTTTTAGCAATAAGTTTGTTTTCATTTGGAATTATTACAAAGTTATTATCAGAAGATATTGATGCTATTGACAAAAATCAATTAGAAGGGGTTTCTTCAACAGGAGCAAATAGAATTCAGATAATTTATTTTGGAGTAATTCCACAAATTTTACCAAATTTTATATCTTATGCTTTATATACATTTGAGGTAAATGTTAGAGTTTCAGTAGTTTTGGGACTTGTAGGGGCAGGAGGAATTGGGCAAATCCTTATAGAAAATATAAGACTTATGAATTATGAGAATGTTAGTATGATTGTATTTATAACATTTCTTTCAGTTTTGATTATTGATTATGTAAGTGAGAAGATAAGAGAGAGGCTTGTATGAAAAAGTGGTTAAAATTTTTAATTATAATGCTTGTGATTTTAATTTATTATTGGGCTATTAGTAGTATTGATGTTAATTTAAATAGGATTATAGAAGGGATTCCAAGGGGTTTGATTATCATAAAGCGAATGTTTGTAAATTCTTTAAACTTATTATTTAGTGAATTTTTCTTTAATATGATAGTTGAAATGTTAAAAACTTTGGCTATTGCTTATTTTGGAACATTTATTGCAAGTATTTTATCAATTCCTTTTGGTTTTCTTTCTGCGGTTAATTTTTCAAGGTTTTCAAGAGTTTTTAAAATTGTTTTAAATTTTATTAGAACATTTCCAGAGATATTATTAGCAATTATTTTTGTTAGTATTGTAGGTCCTGGACCTTTTGCAGGAGCTTTAGCTATTGGAATTCATTCAATTGGAATGCTTGGTAAGTTATATACAGAATCTATTGAAAATATAGATAAGGGAGTAATTGAAGCAATTGATAGTGCTGGCGCTAATTTTTGGCAAAAATTTTTCTTTGGTATTATTCCACAAGTATTTGTTTATTTTTCAAATTATTCTATATATAGATTTGAATTAGCGGTAAGAAGTGCTACAATTGTTGGAATGGTAGGAGCAGGAGGTATAGGAACACAACTTATTTTAAAAGTTCAAAATAGGGCTTGGGAACAAGTTGGAATTATAATAATTATCATAATTATAACAGTTGCCCTTGTAGATTTTATTTCCTATCAAATAAGGAAAAGATTAGTTTAATTCAAAATTATTTTTAAGGTAACCCTAAATTATCTATAATAACTTATCCTTTAAACTTTTGGAGATGCTAATTATTCTATTTTCACAACAAACCTTCTATGAGGACTTTGAAAGTGCAACCTTTCCTCCTACGGGCTGGACAAATACAGGCACAAGAAATACAAAATGGGTAAGGAGAACAAGTGGAGTTGTTTTTGGTAGTGCTTCTGCTGGTGTTCAAATAGCCCAAACTTCCTCTGAAATTGGAAGTGCCATATTACAAACTCCTCAAATAAATTTACCTTCAATATCTCCAAGTGATTCTATTATTTTTTCATTTTATTATAGGCTTCCTTCTGTTAATAGTGCATTTGATACAAGATTTAAGAGCACAGATACTTTAAAAGTTCAAATATCTACTGATGGAAATAATTGGAATGATTTAATTGTTTGGGATTCAACAAGTTTATTTAATAATGCTGACAACTTATCTCATAAAGTTCAATTTAATATATCAAATTATCAAAATTCAACAATTTATATTAGATGGATATTTATTGATAATACAAGCTCAACAGATGCAAGTAATTCTTACTTTAATATAGATTCAGTTTTTATAAGTGTAAAAACTGGAAATCAAATATCTGATTGTATTCCTATTGATAGCATTCAAAAAACAGTTTATCCAAATACTGATAGCTCTATGTTTTCAGGTCAAAGTATAAGAACATGTGGGATTATAACAGAAATTGGAAAATATAATGGAAAAGGGTTTCATATAAAAATGAAAAATGGTGGTCCATATTCAGGAATATATGTTTATACAACAAATTTAGCAGGGCTTTCTAAGGGTGATTCTGTTATTATAGATGGAGTTGTTCAAGAATATTATAAATATACTGAAATTGTGCCTTCAAGTATTCAAATAGTTTCTTCAAATAAAAGTTTTAAGATAGATACACTAATAACAGATTCAATTGGCGAAAAATATGAAGGTGTTTATATTTATGTTAGAAAAGCGGTTGTTTTAGATAATACAAATTCATATAGATATACTATTAAAAATGGAAATATAAGTGCTTATTTATCAAAATACAATTTGCCAAATTTACAAATAAATGATGTAATATCTGTTTGGGGGGTTTTGGTTTATGAATATGGCGAATATAGAATTTATGCGGATAGTATATATCTTCATCAAATGCCTTATAGACTTATTTCTATAAATTATGGTTATGGTGATAGCATTATTTTTAAATTTCAAAAAGTTTTTTCTCCTGCTTCAAATACAAATATAAAATTTTCTGTTTCAAGTCTTATAAAGGATACAACTATTTTAGATGTTGATAGCTTTAATTTTATTGTGAAATTAAATAGTTTAGGAAGGGGATTGTATAATGCAAAGCTTGAAATGATTTATAATAATGATACATTGGAAAGAATTTTTATGCTACCTTATCCAAATGGTTTTAGTTGTTTGCTTTTAAATGAATTTGATGATTATCCTACAAGTGATGAATTTATAGAAATTAAGAATTTTTGTCCTTATAGTGTAAATATAGGGGGATTATTTGTTAAAAGTTATTCTGGTTCAAGTATTTATACAAGTTCGGATTTTGGTAATATAGAACTTCCTCCAAATGGAATATATGTATTTGTATATGATACTTTCCAAAACAATATATGCCAAAAATATAATTTAAGCAATTGTAAGGCTTTAAGTAAATGGACTTATATAAATTATAGACAACCTATGATTATTTCAACACCAGAAGGCTTTGCGGTTGATTCTATATGGTATGATAGCTATTGGGGGGGAAGGGACCCATATACTACGATTAGAGTAAGTGCTACGGAAAGGGGTTGGGCAAGGAGTGCTTGGGGTCCTTCTGCTATTGCTGGTGGTACACCTGGAAGAGATAATGATGTTTATATAACAGATGATAAAGAAATTGAAGTAAATAAAAAGGATTTGGCAAGGGGTGAGATTTTACATTTTGCATTTAATATTGAAAATGAAACAAATAATATCTATATTTATCTTTATGATGATGCGGGAAGGTATATTGATAGGATTTATTATGAGAAAAATTATCTTACAAGAAAAGGAATAGTCTTTTATAATACTTCAAAGTTAAAGCCTGGAATTTACATTGTTGCTATTACAGTTGATGGTAAAACAAAAAATAAATTAGTTTTTAGGATAAGACCAAAATGATGTTTATTTTGTGGGCACCTTGGAGATTTAAATATATTGAAAATGTAAATAATAAAGATGAATGTATATTTTGCACAAAGCCAAAAGAAGAGCCTTCTGTTAATAATTTAGTTTTATATAAATCAAAACATTCCTTCATTATTTTAAATCTATTTCCATACAATACAGGTCATCTTATGGTTGCCCCATATAAACATACATCAAAAGTTTATGATTTGACACAAGAAGAATGGATTGATATTATAAATTTATTAAATTTGTCTGTTAGAATTGTAGAAGATGTATATAAGCCACAAGCTTTTAATATAGGGTTAAATATAGGAAGAGTGGCAGGTGCTGGAATTGAAGAGCATTTGCATATTCATATAGTTCCAAGATGGGCTGGTGATACGAACTTTATGCCAGTAATATCAAATACAAAAGTAATTCCAGAAAGTTTAGAAGATACTTATAATAAACTTAAAAAGAGATTAGAGGAAATAATTTAATGGCAAAAGTTCTTATAACAGGATGTGCTGGTTTTATTGGTTATAAGGTATGTGAAGAATTTTTAAAAAATGATTATGAAGTTATTGGAATTGATAATTTTGACCCATATTACGATCTTTCTCTTAAAGAGTATAGACTAAATTATTTGAAAAATTATAACAATTTTAATTTTGTATTGATGGATATTAGGGATAAAAATGCTTTAAGAAATTTATTTAAAATTTATAATTTTGAGGGTGTTATAAATCTTGCGGCAAAAGCTGGTGTTAGAGCAAGTATATTAAATCCGAAGGATTATTTTGATGTAAATGTAATTGGAACATTAAATATCTTAGAGTTAATGTTAGAATTTAATGTAAATAAAATTATTCTTGCATCAACATCTTCAATTTATGCTGGACATAAGCCCCCATTTAAAGAAGATATGAAATGTGATAATATGTTATCTCCATATGCGGTAAGTAAAAAATGTGCTGAAAATTTAGTTTATACTTTTTATCATTTATATGGTATTTCTTCAATTATTTTAAGATATTTTACAGTTTATGGTCCTGCGGGAAGGCCAGATATGAGTATTTTTAGATTTATTTATTGGATGTTAAAAGATAAGGAAATTATTATATATGGGGATGGTAATCAAAGGAGAAGTTTTACATATGTTGAAGATGTTGCTAATGCTACATTTCTTGCTTATAAATTAAATGGTTTTGAGATTATAAATGTTGGAAATGACCAAGATAATAAACTTATAGATGTTGTTAATAAAATTGGAGAAATTTTAAATAAAGAGCCAAAAATTATTTATGAGCCATTTAATAAAGCGGATATTTATGAAACAAAAGCAGATATTACAAAAGCAAGAAAACTGCTAAATTGGGAACCAAAAATAAAAATTGAAGAAGGTTTAAAAAGGACAATAGATTGGTTTTTGGAAAATAAGGATTTGATTGATAGTTTTAAATTATGACATTTTCAGCAATTATATTGGCGGGTGGTAAGGGTTTAAGATTTGGGGGTTATAAGCAATTTGAAAAAATTTTAAATATACCAATTTATGAATTTTCTATTAGGGCTTTTGAAGGTATTGTAGATGAGATTATACTTGTAATTCCAGAAGATTTTGATATAAATATAAGTAATGTTAAAATTGTTTATGGTGGAGCTCAAAGGTATCATTCAAGTTATAATGGTATTTTAAATGCAAAGGGTGAATATGTTTTAATCCATGATGTTGTAAGACCAATTATAAAGAGAAGTTTAATTTTAAGAATTAAAGAAGAGCTTATAAATGGTAATAATGCAGTTGTCCCATATATTAATGTTAGAGATACAATAAGGGATAAAAGTGGGCAAGATTTAATAAGGGAAAATTTAATGTTAATTCAAACACCACAGGGTTTTAAAAGGGATTTAATTAAATTGGCTTATGAAAAGGCTTTTGAAAATAATATATTTGGAACAGATGATGCATTTTATTATAAGATGTTTATTTCAAATGATATTAAATATATTGAGGGGGATTTTGAAAACATAAAAATTACTTATAAAGATGACATTAAAATTTTAGAAAAGCTTTTGATGAATAATTTAAAAGTTGGTTTTGGTTATGATATTCATCCATTATTTGAAAATAGGAAGTTAATAATTGGAGGGGTTGAAATTCCTTCAAAATTTGGGGCTTATGCTCATTCAGATGGAGATGCTTTAATTCATGCAATTATTGATGCATTAAGTGGAATTATTTTTAATAAAAGTATTGGAGAAATTTTTCCAGAAATTGAAAAATATAAAGATGCTTATAGTTTGGATTTATTAAGGGAATTTTCTAAAAACTTAAAAGGTATAAAAATTTTAAATATAGATGCGGTAATTATTCTAAAAGAGCCAAAATTAACTCCTTATATTCAAAAAATGAAGGAAAATATATCAAAGGCATTAAACATAGAAGAGAGTATAATTTCAATTAAACCTAAAAGTGGAAATAATTTAAAGAATGAATTTATTGAATGTTTTGTAAATGTTTTGTTAGTTCAATTTTAATTTGCCAATTTGAAGTTTTTAATAACTTATGCTTTAAAATTTTAACACTGTGATTTGGAGTATTTGGTTAAGAAAGATTGGTGAAAGGAAGTCGGGTAAGTTTATTATTTTGAAAGAGATACTTGATTATAGAGGGGGGGTTAGAGTTGTATGGTTTTTTAATCAATAGGGTTCATCCTAAATCACATATTCTCTGTCAAAATATATCTCTTTTGAGATTTTTAAACAACAAAAGGAGGTGAGACCATGTTAGGGTTAAACTTGCTGATAACCTTTGCCTCAAGTGTAGGTGGGAAGCTTGTCAATACCTATGACCCTGTTATTATAAAAGAATGGCTAAACTCCTATCCCTATCTCTATAAAGGTTTCACACCAAATAAAGGTCAAATTGCTACTATGGATGGAAAATTTGCAGAAAATGTTATCTTCTATTCAAGAAATGGAAATATGGG
>JAUQPS010000052.1 GCA_030550205.1 bacterium | reverse complement strand
GATAAAGATATAGAATTTTCAAAAAGACTTTTGATTATCTCATCAATTGCTGTTTTAGATACATTAAAAGATTATGAAATAGAAGCAAAAGTTAAAATTCCTAATGATATTTATTATCAAGATAAGAAATTATGTGGAATTTTGATTGAAATAAAAGATAGAGATGTTGTTCTTGGAATTGGTTTAAACATAAATCAATCTCATTTCCCTTTGGAAATTAAAGCCACTTCAATGTTCCTTATTAAAAATAAAAACTTTAACATTAAGGAAATTGCTCAAAAAATTTATAATAAATTGAAAATTTTAATAAATGCAGATTTTAAATTTGTTTTAGAAAACTATAATAAACAAATTAAAGCAAGCTTGGTTGAGTTTGAATATAATGGAAATTTAATTAAGGGTGAGATCTTGGGTATAAGTGAGAATTTTGAGATTGTTTTAAGTAGTGGAAAATTTGATATGTTTTATATAAGGGATGTGAGAATTTTTTAAATTCTTTATGGAATATATTTTTAGATTTTTTATTGAAAGATATATTAGAAAGTTTGCTATCAATCCATATTTTAAAGCTAATTTATAAGCTCTCTTTATATTTGATTTTATAATATACTTTGCTATTAAGTCTTGTTTTCTATGTTTTATAAGTAATGAAGTGTCTTTATTGAGTAGTGCTAAATATGTTTTCTTTTGGATATTTATAATAATTTTTTTGGCTTTCTCTATATCACCTTTTAAAATTCTTTCAAAGGCTAAGGCTAATTTATAGTTTTCATCATTAAATTCTCTACTTTGGAAAGTAATTTCAAGTATTCCCATTTGACTAATGAAGCTTTGGTAATTTCCATTAAGTAAATAACATATGCATTTTAATATTCTATCATATATTGTATTATCTGAGGATTTGAGAAAATTGTTAAAATCACCAAGATAAAATATTAAACTCTTTACCTTAAAAACATTATAAGCTCTCTTTATATAACCTAAGCTTACAAGTATAGAGTGTGCTACTTTTGATAAATTACTATCTTTAAGGATTTTTTTGTGTTTTAGCCATCTAGATAATATTGGAAACAATTTTTGATAAACATAGAGTTCAAAATATAGACTATTTAAAATTAATAATAAGATGGACTTTTTCAAATTATCTGGTAATTTTAAAAACTTTTTATAATGGGTTTTAAAAATCAACTTAATTTCATCATATTTACCCAAGGCTCTTAAAACCATAATTTCTGGAATAAATAAACTATAATAACTTAAAAACATACGCTCCTTTAAAGCTCTTAATTTATAAACTCTTATATTGTAAAGTAGCTCTTTTAGAGTAATAATAACTGTTTCAGTGTGATAAATTTTTGAATAAATATATGAAAATTTATAGCTTAAAAGATTAATAGGAAGCAATTCATTTGGAATGTTTATAAGTATTTCATAATCTCCTTGAGATGAGGGTATGAAATGTTTTAAAACTTTTCTTAAATTTTTAAAATCCTTATTTTCAAAAAGATATTTCACAAGCTCTGAAATTTCTTTTCTTTCTCTTAAACCATAAACATCATATAAAGATAGTTTGTTATAAATAGTTGAAATGGGCATTTTGAATTTTTTAGATAGATAACTTAAATTTTTAAAAGGATATCTTTCAACATAAAGATAAATTTTATAAGCCTTTTTGTCAAAATTAAAGAAATTTTTAGATTTTTTAATTCTTGAAATTGTAGCTATGCTTATATTTAATTTTTTTGAAATTTCTCTAAATGTTTTTCCTTCTTTAAGTAATTTCCAAGCTAAATACTTTTTTATAGTAATTTTTTGTTTCATAATTTTGAAAATTATAAAGCAAAGTGAAAATATAAATTTTTGAGTTTTGTAATACTTGATTTTACTATTATTCTATAAACTGATTTGAAAAATATACTAGTTTAAACTTTTAGTAGGAGGTGAATTATGCTTGAAATTATAATAAGCATACTTTATTATAGGGAAATTCAATATGGTGGCTCTGCTATTTCTGCATTTTATATACCAAGTGGATTTTCTCTTCCAAGTGGAAATATTATTATTATAATGCATGGACCTTGGCCAAGCTGGGATAATAAAATAGAATATAATACTATAATAAAGCTTGATACTGCAGGTCAGGTTATATCTTATAGAACTTTTGGAATAAATAATAACAATAGAATGCTTGAAATATCAAAAATAATGCCCTATGATAACTATTCAAAAATAATAGCTGTTGGTTTTATAAGCTTTGATGCAGGAAATGCAAGTGTAGCAGACCCAGTTTATATAGTTCTTGATACAAATCTAAATGTTATTGCTTTTTATAATCTTGAAGATACTTATACAATAAATGGAATGGGGTTTAATGGCGGTATTATGAGCACAGGGCAATTAGCTATGTGGGGACAATCTAGTGAGTGGGATGGTGGATGTGATTGTTATTATTTTTCAGGTGCATTTTTTAGTGTTATAAATGTTTTAATTGGAGTTTCTTATTTCTGGAAGGGTCCAAAAGGTGTTTCACAATACTTAAATGGTTTAATGAGGGCTGAGCTTGATAAAAGAGATGTTTGGATAGGTTTTATTCCAAATAATTATAATAATGGAAGTTATATAAATACATCAAATAGGGGAAAGTTCAATTTATTCTTGTTTGATGCTCAAAATCCATATAGCTATTTAGCAAAATCTTGGAGATTAAGTATATTTGTGCCTGGTAAATTGATTGAATGGATTGGTTTAACTCCTTTTTATAGAATTCCACTCGCTGATCCAGAATATCAACAATTAGCTAAAAATGATATTTTCCTTTCAAGTCAATGGTATAATGGTTCTCAGGTTGATATTTTACCAGAGGATAGTGGATTTCTAATGGTAGCAAGTGGTGGTGTTTGGTATGATAGTACTGTTTGTAGAGGGCAATATCCATATCAAAATTTTACTTATGTTTGGAGGTTTGTTAAAAATGATAGGATTGTTATAATGAAGTTTGGAAATGCTTCTAAACCTGATGTATCATTAAAATGGATGAAAAGATTAGTATTTCCAGGTATTGATTGGCATAGAGGAGATGTAAGAATTTCACAGTGCAGAAGGTGGCCTTCTGGTGATACTCTAAGAGATACTTTTTATATAAGACAGCAAATACAAATGTTAGGTGTTGTTAAAATAAATAGTGGATATATTATTGGTGCTTTATTAATAACAGATAGCACTGGAAATAGTAATTATGCTAAAAGTAATCCAATTCTTATAAAAATTGATACTTTGGGTAATTTTCAATGGGGTTATAAATATGATTTTCCATCTAATACATTCCCAGTTGGTACAAGTGTTGAAAATCCAAATAGGGGAATATTCTTAGATAGCAAAGGTTATATTATTATGCATGGAGCACTTGGTCCAAATATATTTGCTGCTTGGTCTGCATTCTTAATAAAGTTTGATACCCTTGGAAATAGTTGCTTAAATAAAACACCAATTAATTTATTAACTGAAAATGTTGATTGGGCAGTTGATGATCCTGGAAGTCCATATAATATAGGTCCAACAAGTGCTACTCATAATGCTTGGGGTGTTAGTTATACATATGGATTAAATATCTCTGGTCAAACTTGTGTAATTACCCCTGTTTCAAGTAGTGAAGATAAAGGAATGTTTTGCTATAAAGTTATTAAGAATAAAATTGTTTTTAATGATGTTGAGGATTATGAAATTTATAAGATTGATGGAAGTTTATATAAGAAAGGAAGAGGAAAAGAAGTTGATTTAAATAAGGGCATTTTTATTTTAAGGAGTAGAGGTAAAAGTTTTAAGGTTTATATTCAATAAAAGCTTTAAAATTTGAAACTTGAGATTTAAAGTTATATTAAAAACAAGTTCTAAAATCCTTCCTATTCTTTATCGTCATAGAATTATGTCCCTATTTAAACTTGCTCTTGAAAAACAAGGATTAACTGAATATTATTATTCTTTTAAACATCCAAGACCATTTACATTTAGTTTATTGTTTAAAGGAAGCATTTCAAAGGATGTAAGAAAGTTTGATTTTGGAAATTTTGAGATTGAAGAAAATTATTTTGTTTTAAATAGTAATTATTTAAATTTATTAGTTAGCTCACCTGATTATGAATTTTTAGCATATTTATACAATGGACTTTTAGAATTGAAAGATATTGAGCTTAATTTTTCAAAGGATATTAGATATTCAATTGAAAATGTTTTTGTTTTAAAAGAGGTAAAATTTTTTAAAAATGTCGCTATATTTAAAACATTAAGTCCAATTTTAATTGAAGATAAGGATGATAATCCAATTTTGCCATCAGATGAAAATTTTGAAGTTGAATTTAATAACTTACATAGGAAAATTTTCAATTATTTTAATGTTCCATATAAGGATGTTAAGATAAAATTTTTTAATTATAATAAAGTTGTTATAAAACATACACTTTCAAAATTTAGAGAGAAAACTGGAAAGGATATTATGTATTTAACTTGTTTTAATGGAATTTTTGAAATTCAAGGAGAACCAAAAGTTATAGAATTTTTATATAAAAAGGGTATAGGAAATAGAACTTCACAAGGATTTGGAATGGTGGAGGTAGTAGGATGAATGGAAATGATAAAATAATTCTTTATCCATCTAACTGGCTTTATAATGCAGGAGTTGTAGGGTTTTTGAGGGTGTTGGATGAACTTGGAAAGGAATATAAATGTGAGGAATTTATTGAAATAAAACTAGATGGATTAAGTGTTGATGAGATTTTTGAAAAATGGGATGACATAACTTACAGAAGGTTTAAAATTTCTTATAAAAACAAAAGTGGAGGAACTCAAAAATACTATTATTCTAATCAGACGGAAAAAAGTATAAAAGATAAAATTTCTGCGCTTATACAAAATAAGAACGAGCAGCAAGTCAGGAGAAGAACTTTTGTGCTTTCTTGTTCTTTTTGTGGAAGTTTTACTTGGACCACAAAAAGTGAAATAGTGGTATTAAATCAAACTTTTGGAAATATTCTTTTAGGTTCAGAAAGATCATTTCCCAATACATATTGGATGTTGGAATCAAGAGAATTTATTTGCCCTAAATGTCAATTTATACTTATGTGTCATCACATTCCATTCATCCCTCTTGAAAAAGATAAAACTGGCTCTATTGAGATTTTTATAAATTCTCCATTCTTTTATCTTACTTATGATCTCAACAATTTTGTTTCAGAAATTTTACAGAAACAAAAGGAATACGAAATAAGAAAACTTCTTGGAATATCTCTTCTTCAATGGGCAATAAAAAGAAGGGTTTTACTTGGTGCTTGGACAATGATGAATATTGAAGTTGTAATTAAAAAAAGAGTTAAAATTAATAAAAATGAGTGGGAAACTATAATTGATTATTTTGATCTTCCTTACCATATTACAAGAATTTTGCTTGATTATGAAATTGCTGACTTAATAAATAGAATTGGAGAAGAAAAAATTTTCAATTTAGTTTTAAATGGTAAATTTTCTGAACTTGAGAAGGCAAATTATTTTGTTTTAAGAGCATTTTTAAAATTGAAAAATAAGGAAGAATTAACTGATAATGACCCTATAACAAAATATGTGGATAATTATAAAGATAAGGGACATTTATCAACAATTTCAAAGCTTTTACCTGAACTTTATGCAAAAATAAATAAAGTTTTGAAAGAAGGAGGGAAAATATGAGTGAAAAAGATATTGATACTTTAGTATGGAGGCTAAAACGAAGGGGAGATGAAATTTCAGACGACGTGGTGAAATCAATAAATAGTATAGCCTTCCGTCTCCTTGAGCAAGTAAGACTTGGCAATAAAGATAATGTCTTTTATATGCTTTTGAGGTGTTTTAAATCAAACAACGAAAAATTTCCCAATGAGCTTATAGAAGCTTTCAAACCAGAGAACGATAGATATTTCAAAACCTTGATTTTTTCTTTTTTAGCCCCAATTTTAGGTAAAAAAGAAACAGAAGGAGGTGAAGAATGAAGAACGCAGTGACTATTACAATTCTATTTGAAGCAGATGCATTGAATAGGGATGAGAAGGTAGGTAATGTTCTTTCAATAAAGAAGCTATCAAGAGGATGGGGTGAAACATATTCATTTATTTCAAGACCTGCAATAAGGCATTATCTATGGGTTACATTAAATAAAGCCAATCCTACAAGATGGAAAGAAGCTCCTGTTTTAAAAGCAGAGGGAAATGTGATTCAATTTGATTTAGGAAAAGGAAATATAAAAGAATATGCGGAATTGGATATCTTTGGATTTATGGGGACTGAAAAGGGTGAAAAGAAAGGTGAAGGAAAAGCAATAACAAGAAAATCAGCAATAGGAATAACGAAAGCGATTTCACTTGAACCATGGTCAGGAGATATTGCATTTTATGCTAATCATGATTTAGTTAGAAGATACATAAAGGAAAATCCAAATGAAAAACTTGAACCTAATCCTTACAATCCAGAAGAGCATAGAGCAATCTATAAAGTTTCTTTTACTCTTGATTGTTTAAAAATAGGAATTGATGAGAATGGAAGTCCAGTAATTGAAGAAAATGAAAAGAAAGGTAGAATTTTAGATGTATTAAAAGCAATCTATAATGGTCTTTACTATCATTCTTCTGGCGAATGTCCAGGAATTGTTCCTCTATTTCTTATAGCTGGAATTGTAAAAGTGCCCATTCCAGTTTTTCATTCTTTTGTAGATATTGAATTTTATAAGCAAAGCTATAGACCAAGATTTAAAGTAAGAGAAGACCTTTTAAAGAATGCTATAAACAATGGATGGATTGAAAAAGAAAATAATCATAAATTAATCTATATAGAAACAAGAGAACCAAACGCTTTAAGTGAGAACTTCATTAAAGAAAATTCCTTAGAAAGATGGGAGGATTTTTTGGAAAAAGTAGGTGTTTTATAGATGAGGTTAAATAATAAGCTAATTAAAACCCTCAAAGACCTCTTTTGGGACTATGATTGGGAATCTGTTTTAAGAAATTTAGATTCTCCATTTGTAATTTCAAGGGTTCTTGAAATAGGCAATAAAGAACAGGTAAGGGCTTTTTTATCAGTTGTAAGTGAGGAGAAAATAAAGGAATTTCTTACAAAGTATGAAAAATTACTTTCAAAGCAATCATTGAATTTCTGGAGGCTGGTTTATGGAATTAAAGATGAAAATTCTAAGAAGAGAGCATAAAAAAGCTATTAAAAAAATTTTTTCAGTGCTTGAAAAAGGTCAATTTTATTTAGCAAGTGAAACAGCAGTTTATTACTATCTTTTGCATAGACATTCAGTTGATCTTGATTTCTTTACTAAAAAAGATATTGATTTTAGAAATTTTCATTCTTATTTTAATCCAAGTGAAATTCAGTTAATTTCAAAGGATACCATACATTCAAAAATTGAAGGAATTAATATTTCGTTTTTCTTCTATCCATACCCCTTGTTAAAGCCTTTAAAAAAGTTGGATTTAATCAAAGTTGCAAGTTTAGAAGATATCCTTTGTATGAAGGTTAATGCTATAATTTCGCGGGGAAGTAGAAAGGATTTCATAGATTCATATTTCATTATGAAGGCTTTAAAACTTAATGGAAACAAAGTTATAAATTTTTTTAAAAAGAAGTTTGGTGATTATGATGAAATGCTAATAAAAAAAGCTTTCACTTATTTTGAAGATGCTGAGAAAGAGCCAGATTTTCCAACTATAAAAAAAGTAAGCTGGACAAAAGTTAAAAATTTTTTTATAAGGGAGTTTGCAAAGATATGATAAAAATCGTTTACTCAAATGAACAATAAAGAAAAACTATCTTTCTATATTGATTGGTGGTTAAATCTTATAATCCCTGATTTGAAAGGAGATAGAGCATATGGAATTGTGGGAGTAAGACGTTCTGGAAAAACTTTTAAGTTAAGAAAAATTTATCCAAAAGAGAAAGTTATTTATATAAATTTTGAGGAACAAAGGCTTCATCCTTTAAATGGAAAAGAACTTCTTGATCAAAAATGTAATGTATCTAAACCCTTTTTACTCCTTGATGAGATACAGGCACTTCCCGGCTGGGAAAGAGCCACAAGAACACTAATAGATAACAGAATGGCAAATATAATTTTTACTGGATCTTCTCCGGTCCTTGCAGGTAGAACTATTACAAAAATAATTTATCCGTTAAGTTTTAAAGAATTCCTTGAATTTAAAAATGTAAAAATAAACTATGAGCATTTGAGACTGCTTGACGAATACCTTGATTTTAGAGGCTTTCCTAGTGAGGCGTTTGTGAGATTTTTGATAAGAAGTGCTGGTTCTCTTTTCAGTATCTCAAAAGTTCAGAATACTTTAAAATCCTTGGGGTTTAAAATCTCAAAAGCAACTCTTCTGAAATATCTTGAATATGAAAAAAACATCGTTTATCCACGCAAAATATTTATTGTAGATAATGGTTTTTTGAAAAAAGATGAAGGTGCTTGTTTTGAAAATGCAGATGATATCTTCTACTGGAAAAATGAGAGAGGCGAAGAAGTTGATTTTGTCTTAGTAAAAGATCTAAAACCGTATAAGTTAATTCAGGTTGCTGTTGATATAAAAGATGAAAAAACGAAGGAAAGAGAAATAAAAGCATTAAAAAAAGCCTCAGATGAATTAAAAGTTAAAGCAGGAGAAGAAAAAGTTAATAACGGGCTTGTGGATTTAGGAGGGAGATATGAAAGTTTTAAGATTAAAAATTTTTCAACCACATGCACATTATAGAATACCTTTTACATTTAGAAGAAGACATACCTATCCAATCCCTCCCTATTCTACGGTTATTGGACTTATATTTAATGTTCTTGGAATAAAGGATAACAACAATGGAAAATTTAAAAAACTGAAAGAAGGTTTATCTCTTGCTATTTATGGAAATTTTGAGTCAATGACAAGAGAATATGTATGGTTTAGAAATTTGGCGGTTGATTCTCACAATTCAAGATTTGGTTTTCCAGAAAATAGAGTAATTGATTTTATACCTGAACATCCTGGTGGTCAGATGCCAACAAGAATTGATGTTTTAGAAAATGTCAAACTTGTAATTTATATCAAACACAATGATGAAATTTTTTTAGAAAAAATTAAAGAAGCCTTCAAAAATCCAAAAGAAAGGATTTATCCATTACATCTTGGAAGAGCAGAAGATTGGATTGTGTTTGATGGAGATCCCGATGAAGCTATAAAAATTGTAGAGATTAATCTAGAGAAAAAATACTTTTATGGGAAGCTTGATTACTATACTTGGATTCCAGATCCACAAAGGGGAGAAAAATACATTGATCCTAAAATCTATGACGAAAATTTTAAGAAGTATTTTCCAAAGATAAAAGGAAGTTCTCATTTAATTACTTCTTTTTATGAGTTAAAAGATGGCTTTAGAAATTTTGAATATGTTCCTGTAAAACTTTTTGAGCAAGGAGACTTTCCCTTTTATTTTGGAGAACCTTTTAAATTTATTATAGATGATGAGCTTTATATTCCTCTTTTTTTATGCAAAATGATTTATCCAGGAGGTGATAAAGATGGAAATATGGGCTAAATCTGGGGGTTTAACTTTAAAAGAACATGTAAAAGATTTACTTGAAGCGATTGAAAATTTTCCTTATGATAAATTGAAAATTTCTGAGAAGAATTTTGATCTTAAAAAGTTTCTTCAACTTGCAGTATTTTGCCATGATTTTGGTAAGGTTTCTCCAGAGTTTCAGCAAAAGATAGGAAATAAAGAGTATGTTTTGAAATTAAAAGAAAGAGGAATAAACATTTCTGACTTTCCTAAGGTTCGCCATAATATACTTTCTTTATTTTTTATTAACAAGGAAAAAGTAAAAGAATTTTGTAATGGTGATGAAAACTTATATAATATTTTCCTTTCTGCAATAGCTTTCCATCATTGGAAAAAAGATGAGAAAGAATATCTTTTGAATATAAATGAAAATCTTAAAAAAGTATCTAAGTTATTGTTAGAAGAAAACCTAGGATTAGAAGAAAACCTAGGAAATGAATTTGCAAAAATTTTGAAAGAGCATTTTGATGATTTCCCAGTAGGGGAATACAAGGCAATTCAACTTATTTCCTTTGATGAGCATATTGCAAAG
>JAUQPS010000051.1 GCA_030550205.1 bacterium | reverse complement strand
AAAAGCATTTTTTTAGAAAATTCAATGGATTTGGAGTTAGCTGGTCTGTACTAACATACTTACAAGCATTAGCTGATAAGTTCAAATGTGAAAAAGTCAATATTTTTATTCATTTTAAAAAAGATAATGAAGAAATAATTTATTTTGCTCCCGCTTTCAAATTTCTAAAAAGTGAGAAATCCTATACAGATGATACAAGTAAAGTGGGGGATTTCCAAAAAATTTTAAGTTTAGATGAGTTTACAAGAGTTGAGAAAAAATGAGAATAAATTATAGAAATTGTTATATTTGTATACATTTTAATGAAAAATATACTCTATGTGAAAAACGTATAGGAGCTATAAATCCAAATCAAGGAGCATGCAAAGATTTTGAATATAAATTCAAAAATAGCTATGAAGCTTTACAATACTGTATATATTCTTGCCCCCTATTTTCTTTAGGTTGTTCATTAAAATGTGATATTAGAAAAGATTTTAACATACCCCCTTGGAGTAAAAAATATCCAACTAAAACTGTTGAGGTGAGTTTGAATTTTGACAATTATTGATATTATATGCTTTGGTTTCGTATTAATTGGAATCTTGATTATAATTGTTTCATGTGTAAAAATATTATTAGAGAGAGGTTAATGAAAGTGAAAATACCTAAACCAAAAATAATTCCTAAAGAGTTTACAAATGGAGAAATAAAAGTCTTTCTTGCTCTAAAAAAATTAGGTGTTATTTTTCTTACACAAAATCCTTACACTCCATCAGAAAGTGATATAACTTTTTATCCAGACTTCTTTATTTATAAATCTAGATACCCCCAAATGAAGTGTGAAGGTATCGCTATAGAATTTGATTCAATTCTCCATAGAAAAAGAGGAAGAATGGCAAAAGATGAAGAAAGAGATAAATTATTTGAAAAAGATGGTGTTGTAGTAATTAGAATAAAAGAAGAAGAATGCAAAAGTGTTGAAGATATAATAAAAATATTAAAGCCAAAATTAATTGAATTGGGAGTTTTAGAAGGTTAAAGAATTAGAAAAAAAGACTTATATAATCTCAAAAATATTATATTTTGATAAAAAATGAGGTTGGAAAAAGAAATATTGGGAAAAATAGGGATAATTTCAATTGCTTTAGTTCTATTGATTTCAGCAATTCCTTTAGTTTCTTCATGTGAAGGAATAAAGTTCTTAACAATCCTGATGAAAGCTAATGGTGAAAGAGTTTCTACACCTATTGCTGTAGTTTTAGAAAAGAAATATTATACCTTTACTATCGAAAAGAGTAATGGTAATGGTGAATTTTTCTTCTTTGTTCCAGAGGGATTTTTTGCCACATCTCTAGCCGAATGGAATTGGTGGTATAATTATTATGATGCTTGTAAAAAAGCAGGTATAACATATGTTGCTGAAGAAGTGAAACCAGAATATCCAAATATAACTCTATACATCTTTGGAAAAGAAGGGATATATATCTACAATTATACAGTAGTTATCAGTAGACTGGGACTTTTTGATACTTATGCAATTGAGATTATTCTTCCAAATGACTTTGAACCTTATCAAGTTCCAATTCTTGCTGAACAGTCATTCTTTGCACCACTTAATACTACACTAATAGAATTAAAATGGCATCAAAAATATGTTCCAAGTTGGTGGAATGGTTCAATGTGGATTTCAGACTTTGGAGAAGAAAGAATTGTATTAACTCCATTTGAGTATAAATGGTATTTAGCAAGGTTGAATTTCTTAGAAGTTTGTAAAATACAAAAATTAGTTAAAGTAGATGATAATGAGCTTGAAGAAGCTAAATGGATAGTAAGTCATTCAGAAACATATAATCCATTAATTTGGGGAATAAACAATCAATTAGAACCTGAAGAACTTAAATACTACAATGAAATTCTAAAGAAGATATGGGGTTAGAGAAAGGGAGAAAGTAGGTTTCTACTTCTTCCCATTGTCTCTTGACACCCTTTTTCACCACCTACTTTTTTCCCTCTAAAAACCAAGTGGGAATCCTTATCCTAGAACTTCCTTATTTTTTTAGTGGTGAATATCTTTGGAAAAAAGAAGGGAAATAGTTCAACCTTATGCTTATTCTTTTCCTTGCTTTGATTTTGTTGATAGTAATGGAAATAATAGGAAAGTGACTGCTTGTATTGTAGCAATAAGTTTTTTCCAGGATGAGCAGGGAAGAGATAGAATTACTTATGCTTGTAAAAATGCAAAAGGTTGCTACTGCAAATATTGTAATTATGCTTTTCAAAAAGAGTAGAAAGTAATAATAAATTATTGATATAACACATTACTGTTAAAATTGTAAATTACATATGTAAGTAAAAGCTTTAAAAACTTAAATATTTACACTAATTATTATATTATGATATAATATGAGTGGAAAAACAAAAATTTTAATAACTGGAAATAAAATAATTGATGGAATAATAACAGCTTTCATAGGATTCATTTTTCTATCGATTCCAGTAATTTTAGCATATAGATTTGGCTACATTAGTGAATGGTGGAAATACTTTGGAATTTGGGGTCATATACTTGCTGGACTTTGCATTTTCGTTTTTATTCCAATTGGATTTATTTACTTTGCTATTGGAACAAAACTTGCTATTAGTGGAATGTTTGAAAGTCTAGAAATTCCAGAGAAGGTATGGGTTTATATATTAGTTTACATTCCAGCATTGATATGCATAACATATTTGACTGCAATACAAATTCTGCCACCAGAAATGTTTGAAGCTATATTCTATAAACTTCTATACCTCATATTAGGTATTGGTGTAGGCTATTACATAGCAAAGGCAGGTGTGTAGTTTTGAATGAAATTGAAAAAGGTATTCTTGAATATCTTGAAAGCAAAAAAGGAGACATAGCTTGGAAGTTTGTTTTGGGTGAAAAAGTTTATTCTGCCGAAATGCTTATTGAAGAATTTAAAAAGGATAAAAAATTAAGAGAATTTATTATAAAGCAAGTTTCAAAGTTTGCTTTTGAACAATTAACAAAAGGTGTGAAGTAATGTCAAAACTTGAACCTGAATTAAAAACAATTAAACTTCAAAAATTAGCAATAGTATATGGTCATGTACCACCTATTGACTATTATTTTGAACTTCTTGCAGAATTAACAAGAAGAGCATTACAAGAATACAAATATCTTTATGGTGATGCTTTTCTATACATTCATGGTGCAGAACTTTGGCTTTCAGTCTTTATTATGTTCAGAGAAAAGAATTGGTTTGAAAAGATATTTGGTTTATAGGTGAAACAATGAGTTTAGTAATAGCACCAAAGTTTGATGAGGCTACTGAATATACTTTCAAATGGGTTCAAGAAGTAAAAGAAGAACTACAAAAACAAGGATATAATGTAATTTTTTTAAGTAATGGAGTAAAAAGAAAAGATGTAGAAGAAACTATAAAAAATGAAGAAATAGATTTAGTAGTATTTTATAATCATGGTAATGAAGATTGTTTATGGGGTAGTCATTCTGAAAAAGTAATAGATTGTGATAATATAGATTTATTTAAAGGAAAAGAAATTTATACTCTTGCTTGTTTATCAGCAAAAAAACTTGGAGTTGAAGCATGGAAAAAAGGTGTTAAGCTTTTTATAGGCTATGATGATACTTTTGTTTTTACAACAACTGAAGAAGAGTTATTTAAAGAATGTGCTAATTCTGGCATATTGAAAAAATTAAGGGATAAGGTTTCATGGAAAGAAGCATTTGATTATATGAAAAAGAAATTTGATGAAGCTATAGATAAAGCTAAAGAATTTTGGACTAAAACATGGTTAGCTCATGATAGGGATTGCTTAAGAAAATACGATTCTCTACAACCACCTATTACAAAATGCTTTTTCAGAAAAATTGCTATAAAGTTGTTTGGAGAAAAATTAGGATGGAAAATAAGCTTAAAAATTCTCATGGGATTAGTTTTTTTCTTAATTGGATATGGGGTTTCTCTTCACGATTTTGCTCATCAAGTTTGGGAACTTAAAAGAACAGTCTTAAGTTTAGAAGGTGGATATATAGGATTTTTCATATTATTTCTTGGTTTTATTTTGCTTTTATATGACTTTACACAGTTTTAAGTTCTTCAATTGGAAATTTAAATTTATAACCCTTTACTTTTAAAATATTCACCTTTAACAAATATAATAAAATCAGTATAAAAGCTTTTCTATTTATTTTACACATGAAAATGTAAAACTATCATTATGTTAAAGTATTTTATAGTAAAAATGAAAGATATTTATACAAGAATTTTTTGTATATAATTCAGAATTGAATTCGGAAAAGAGCACTGTTTCAAAAATTTTAGAAATGCTTAGAAATAAAAAAATTTCTATTGTAGAATATAAACCTTTGCCACCTGAAAAAATATTAGAAATAGAAAAAAGATTAAAAGAAATAAGGCAAAAAAAATTATCAAAAAAGCCACGAATGAGGACTTTCAAAGAGTTTCTAATGAGGGAAGCGGACAGAAGAGTTCTTGAAATTCTTGATAAGCATTTAATCCTAAGTTCAATAAGAATGGATTATATAAATTTTGCTAGGTCTTGTATACATGACATTTTTAGACATGCATTACTTCATACTTATGTTGATAAAAAATCAGTCATAGACATGATTATTTCTCATAAAAAAGACTTATGGTTTAAAAAATTTAAACTGGATAAAGGAGTTATCAAGGATATTATAAACGAAATTTATAACATATGTAAAGATATGGATAAGCTAAAATGGGAATTTGTCGATTTTTGTGAAAAACAAGGAGTAGAAATAGAAAGGATAAAGGAAAGTGATAAAACTTAATTGTTGTTTAAAGTTATAATGTAAAACTTATATACCACCTAATACCTATATATTAATCGATGGTGAGGTAGTATATGTCTGAAAAAGAAGATAAAAATATATGTAGAATAAATGCAACTGTAGAAAGAGAAACATATGAAAGGCTTTGGAATTATGTTAAGAAGAAATATATAAGCCCATGGAGGAAACTTTCCGTAACAATTAATGAAGCTATAAAGGAGTATCTGGATAGGCATGAATCAGAAGTTCAAGAAGGAAAAGAGGTACAGTAAAGGTAGAGCTTTTGAATATAAAGTAAAAAATATGCTTGAAAAGGAAGGGTATTTTGTGATTCGTTCTGCGGGTTCACATTCGGTTGCTGATTTGATTGCCATACATTCAGAAAGCAATTCTTCATCTTCACCAACAATTTTATTTATTCAATGTTCTTTACAACCTAAAGCAAAATTTGAAATACAAAAGCTTTTAGACATATGTAAAAAGTTGCATGTAACCCCATCTCTTTTCTTCAAAAATTTTGGTGTCTTAGTAAGACTAAATGGAGAAGAAACAATAAAAAAGTATTTTAATTTGTAATATTTTCTTTTATTAAGATAGAATATGAAAGTAGTTGTAACTGGTGGAAAAGGATTTATAGGTTCGCACCTAGTAAATTTCTTAAAAGATAAAGGTTTTTTCGTTAGAAATGTTGATATAAAAAAGGACTCTATTTTAAAAACTGAAGAAGATGAATTTCTACAATTAGATTTAAGAGATTATAATAATTGTAAAAAAGCTGTTAAAGATATGGATGGAGTTTTTAACCTTTCTGCAAACATGGGTGGTATTGGATATATTAGTGAGTACAATGCTCCTATTATATCTGATAATGTAAAAATAAATGTTAATATGCTTGATGCATGTATTAATTCAAATGTACCTAAAATATTCTTTTCTTCATCATTTTGTGTATATCCAAGATTTAAACAAAAATATAGATTTTCACCTAAATTAAAAGAAGAAGATGTTATACCTGCTTATCCTGATTCTGCTTATGGATGGGAAAAATTATTTTCTGAAATAATGTATCGTTCATATCATGTGGATTATGGTATACAAATAAGAATTGCTAGATTTGAAAACATATATGGTACTTATTGTGATTATTCTGAAGAGAGAGGGAAAGCTCCAGCATCTATTTGCAGAAAAGTTGCACTTGCTGAAGATGGCACTTCAATTATAATATGGGGAGATGGAAAACAAACTAGAAGCTTTTTACATATCAATGATTGTTTAGATGGAATTTTAAGGATTTTTAATAGCAATTATAATTTTCCATTTAATTTAACATCAAGTGAAAGAATTTCGATAAATAATTTAGCAAAAATGATAATAAAAATTTCTGGGAAAAAATTAAAAATAGTTCATGACTTATCAAAGCCACAAGGAGTTAGAGGAAGATGTGGAGATTATTCTTTAGCTAAAAAATTGTTAGGTTGGGAACCAAAAGTAAAATTAGAAGAAGGCATGAAAGAATTATATGAATGGGTAAAGAGTCAAGTGATAAAATAAATGAAAATTTTGATAACTTTTATTTCACCAAGCTTTAATGAACTTGTTTACAATGAAGTTATTGACTCTATAAGAAAAATTGAAAGTGGAGGTCATGAATTGGATTTTATTTGGCTTACTGGTGTTCCTTTTAAAGGAGAAGGAGATAAAAATTTATGCTATAATCTTGAAAGAGCTAGGCAAGTTGCTTTAACTCTTAATTATGATTATATGTTAAATATAGAATCAGACATAATAGTACCTAAAGATTGCTTATTGAAATTATTAGAAGTTAATGCTGACGTTGTTATTGGTTTAACTCCAGAAAGATATGAAAAAGTAAAAACATTCCTACCTATTCAATGTATGGACTGGAATAATAATCCAGATTCTATGAATGGTTTACTAAATAATAAAAATTTTGAGATAAAAGGATGTGGTGGAATGGCACTAACTCTTATTTCAAGAAAAGTTTTCAATGAAGTACCTTTTCCAATAAAATTCCCATGCGACTTCTGTTGGTATGCTGAAGTATTGAAGAAAGGTTTTAAAATAATATGTAATCCTAGTGTAAGAACTTATCATATTGAAAGATGTGGTAGAATTGCTAAGGGTCTTGAATCAGTCTTAGATTTTTGGAAAAAATACATTGTAATAAATCAAATTTTGAAAAAACCTTGGTATTATGGTATCCCTGACAAATGGTGGTGGGGTTTAACTCCAGAAAAATTCCTTGAAGAATTGCCAAAACATCTTAATGATAAAAAACTATGGTCTCATGAAATTATAGAATTTGAACATGTTGAATTGGGTGGTGGTAGTAATCCAAAATACCATCCAAATTTAGATATAATTCAAGATAAAAATGTAGATTACGTTATTGATTTTAATAAAGAAAACTTACCTTTCTTTGATGCTTCAGTAAATCATATTTATGCAAGTCATTTTATTGAACATTTTACATTTAAGAGAGCAATAGAACTATTATATGATTGCTATAGAGTCTTAAAAGTAGGTGGATATATAGAACTTGTTATTCCAGATATGGAAAAAGGAATAATTAATAATTCAGAATTAACTCCTGAACTTTCAAGAATCATATTTGGAACAAGAGAAAATGAATATCAATATCATTATTCTTGGTTTTCTCAAGATTTAGCTATTTTTATTTTAAAACAAATAGGATTTAAAGAAGTAAAAATATCTGATGAAAGAACTGGAAAAGAACCATGCTTCACGATAGTTGGCTTTAAATACATATGAAAAAAGAAAAAGTTTAAAAGCAAGATTTTTTCTATATTACTTGGTATGATTTGCCCATTAATTGGAAAATGTAATGAAAATGTAAAAATGGAATACTATGTAGCTGTATGCTCTAATGTAACTGAAGATGCATATAAAAAATGTCAAGCTTACAAAAAATTTGCAGAAATGGTAAAAACACCTAGTGAATGGAGTACTTTCTTTAGACCATAATCCTTTAAAAATCAATTTTACATTAAAAGTTTATATACTACCATAGCATTATAATGTTATGGTGTAATGGTGGGATGATTAAGAGCTTGACTAATGTTTTTTTAAATAAATCTAGTTATAAATTTCCTCAATTAGTGGAAGTTTTTAAAGATTATGAAATTATTGTCCCCTCTAGATTAAAAGAAGGAAAATATACAAGATTATATAAAATTGTGAAAAAGAATAATCCAAAGAAAATAACTTTAGAAGATTTAGAAAATTTCGTTAAAAAATTAAATGAGAGATATCCAGAAGAAGGTTTTTGTTTAATTAAACAAAAAGACTTATATATTATTACAAAAAATAATGAGCATAGAAAATTAAACTTTGTTCCAATTTATTTTGATTTAAAAAATCAAAAAATTTTTATTGAAAAAGAATATGCAGAAAAAGAAAAAAGATTAACAAATTATATTTTAATGAGAACTCTTGGTGCTTTAGGTATATCTCAATCTAAATATATTGGAAGTGAGAAAGTTGAAACTTGAAGAACTACCTGAACAATGGCATTATTTCTTTATAGATGAAATTGGAAGAGATACTAGAAAGAGGAAAAGGAAAGTTAGAAAGTATTAATCAAGGGAAAGGAACTTTATATTTACTCATTGCTCTTCTCATAATGCTTTCGACTTTAAATGCTTTTATAAATTCTTCTGTCATATTTTTGGCTTTTTCTTTAATTTCTTCAGTTGTTAATTCTGCAATTGTAAAGCTTAATACATCAAAACATACTTCATATAATGCCTTTCTTAAATCTTCCTCACTTATACCTCCCATGCTATAAAGGTCAAGGAAATACCTTATTGTAGTAGCTATATCAACACGTTGAGTTACATCTTTTACTCCACTTAATAAAGTCATAATTAAATTATTTACGCTCATTTACGCTCCAAACTCCTCTAATACTTTAACTAAAGCTCTCATTATTAAGTCTTCTTTCCTTATTCCCTGTTCTTTTTCTATTTTTTCAAGTTTTTGAAATATAGTTGAAGGAACTATTATTCTTAATTCAGAAGCTCCCATTTTATTTCTCTCCTGTATATATAATTTACATATGTTAAAAGCTTATATATAGGTTTTTCTACTTTTAACACGTGTAAAAATAGGTGAGAAAAAGGTATGCCTCTATATAGAACAGGTTTAGAAATGTATAAGAAATATACAGTAAAGTTCAACCCAACTGTCATTGGAACAAGATTTACTGATGTCAAGGACTTAGCTTTAAGCAGAGCTCAAGAAGGAATGCTTGCTGTAGCTTCTATCAGAGACCTTGTTAGACCTATCCTTGATGGTCATGGGATAGGTGGAGGTCAAAGAGGTACCTACTTAGCTTTTGCTTTGGCTTTATGGAAACACACTAATAAACAAAAAGATGATGTTGCCAGATTGACTGCAAACGGTTTGAAATCTTACTTTGTCACTGCTTATGGCTTAGACCCTGATATTCTTGATGAAATAATTAAGACAGTCTGTGCATTCATATTCATCTACTAGGATAGCTAAAAACTACTACAACTAGCAAAGATAAACATTTATTTACTACCATACCCTATTTTCTTTATGCCAAAAGTTGGGTTGGTTAGTAGTAAAGCTATTTCTCTAAAGAATGTAGCTGAAGATATATCTTATGTTTTATCAAAAAATGGTTTTGAGTGTAAAAACTACATAAGACCAATACCTGATTTTCTTGCTAAAAAAGAATTTGATTGTTGTATAATAGTAATGACTTTTGACCCTTTGTATTTCGTTCCATATGCGTTGGCATGTTATGAGTACAGTAAAAATGGTATCCCCTCAATAATGTATGTAACTACTGAAGGAATACCAAAGGAGTATCTTATTCATAGTTGGATGAAGGAAAAAATAACATATGTTGCTAATAGCAATTTTACTTTACAAATGCTTAACGCTGTTAATGTAAGAGTAAAAAAAGTAATTTATCATGGTATAAATTATAATATATTGAAAAGGATTAAAGGTAAATCTAATTCATTAAAAAAAGAAATTAAAAATAAATTAGGAATTGAAGTATTATTTGGAACAATATCTGGTAACTATCCAAGAAAAAATTTGAAAACATTAGCATTTGTTATGAAAAATATAATGGGTCGATTTTCTGATATTGGCTTCTTCATATCAACTTTTGGTGATGTTATATCTTTATTTTCTAATATTAAAAATGTAATAACTGAAAAAACATTTGGAAGCATGACAAGAGAAGAGGTTCTTGCTTTAATAGGGTCATTCGATTATTTAATACACCCATCTTTATCTGAAGGTTTTGGTCTTCCAGTCTTAGAAGCTCAAGCTATGGGTGTTCCAGTAATATTTCCAGAGTATGAACCTCTAACAGAAATAACTCATCAATCAGCTAACTTTAAAGTACCAATTAAAGAAAT
>JAUQPS010000050.1 GCA_030550205.1 bacterium | reverse complement strand
AATACCAATTTGATGAAGCCAATAAAAGAATAGAGTTAGCTTATGAAATAATAACGAAAATCGGTTCTTTATCATTGTTATCAAGATACTACTTAAATAAATACTTCGTAAAAGTTTATGAAAATCAAATAGATTTTGAAGACCTAAACAAAGCTCTTGAATATGCAGATATTTCTCAAAACAACCTTAATAAAACCCTTGCTTTAAATTACATGATTTCCTACTACATCCATAAAAAAGAAGTTGAAAAGGCAAAAAATATCTTAAAGCAATATGAAGAACTCATGCAATACTCAAAAAGAACTTCTCCAAGATTCTTATTTACAAAAGCAATTTTATCTTGTGAAAATGGAAATTATAAAGAATCAATAGAATTAATTGAAAAAGCAATGAATTTGGCAAAAAGTAAGTATCAAGAGATATCTTTAAAAATTTACAAGTGCGTCGTTCTTAAAAGAATGGGTAATTTGAATGAAGCATATAACTTACTCTTAGAACTTCTAAATGAGAAAGACATAATTTATCAAAGCATTGAAAAAGATATTATGAATGAATTAAAACCGTTATTTCAAATGTATTTAGAAAACAATAAAGAACTATCAGAAAATTTTATAAAACTTATAATAAAGCTTGAATTTGAAGAAGAGTTTAAAATTCAAAATGCTTATGAATATATGGATGAGTTTGATATTATAAAAAGAATTGACAAAATAAAAGACAAAAAAATTTTAAGCAAAATTAAGGAGAAACTAAAATATCAAATTTATCTTTTTAATAAGCTAAAATTGATAATTTTGGATAAAGTTATATATGAAGAAGATTTTGACAGACCAATAACCGCAAAAGTTTTCAAATATTTTGTAATAAATAGAAATAGATTTATACCTAAGGAAAAAATTTTTGATGAGCTTTGGCCCAATGATGACCCCAAAAAAGCATCATCAAAACTTCATACTATTGTTAGTAATATAAGAAGAATTTTAATTGATGATGAAGTTATAAGAAGTTCTGGTGGAGCTTATGGATTTTTCCCAGATAATAGATTTTATATAGATATTGAAGATTTTGAAAATTCTATAAAAACAGCAATTGCTATATCCTATGTAAATCCAGAAGAAGCAATATCAAGAATTATTCATGCATTTGATATTTATAGTGGAGATTTACTTGAAGGAGACCTTTATGAAGAGTGGATATTTGTGGAAAGAGAGCGTTTAAAACAATTATTATCACAAGGTATATTGGTTCTTTCAGAATTACTTATTAAGAAAAATTTAGAAAATTTAGCAATTGCTTATCTTGAAAGCTCCTTATTTAGAAATCTTGATAACAAAGTCTTTAACATGCTATTGAACTTACTTAAAAAACATTCGCTTGATGATAGATTAAACTTTTGGAATAACTACATCCAGAGGTTAATAAGATGAAGTTTTATAATGAGTTTTTAAATGTTCCAATTGAAATCCCTGAGAATATAAATAGAGTGGTATCCCTAGCTCCTGATATTACAGATATACTGGATTTCCTAAATTTATTTGATAAAGTTGTTGGTGTTAGCTCTTATTGTAGAAGACCAATTGAAGCATTAAAAAAACCAAAGCTTGGAGGATATTTAAAAGTTAATTTAGAACTATTAAAAAAATTGAACCCAGATATTGTTTTAACAACAACAGGTGTTCAAAGAAAGTTAAATGAAGAGTTATTGAATAATGGTTTTATTGTTTATACTACAAAACTTGCCAATAGTGTATTTGACATTCTGGATAATGTAATAAGAATTGGAAATTTATTTTCTATTACAAAACTTGCATTTGAAAAAACCCAACTACTTTTTGAAACTATAAAAAGCTTAAGTTCAAATGAAATAAAATATTCATATTTTGCAGAAATTGATTTAGCACCAGAAATTACATTCGGAGCAAGCTCATATATTACTCACGCTTTATATTTAATGGGATATGAAAATATATTTATGGATAAACAACAAAATTACTTTTTCCCAAATTACGAGGAAGTTAAATTAAAAAATCCAGATTTTATAATATATGAGCCAAAACCAGAAAGAATTAAAAAACCAAATCTTGAAGATATTATTAATAGATATGAAAAATTAGGACTTGGAGATTTAAAGGCAGTAAAGGAAAGAAAAATTATTATTACACCGGGTGATTATTTAGCACATTATGGACCAAGCTTTATAACAGAAGTTTTAATTTATTTAAAAAGTGAGATAGAGAAATTATTCTAAAAATCTTCCAATCATCTTTTCGAAATTTAAGCTCATTAATAGGGACTAAGTATCTAGTTTCTCTAACCTTTCCTAAGTAAGGCAAACTCTTTCCTTCTTTAATTGGTTTATATTCTGAGGTTTTGAAATATCCACAAATAAATCCCTTTAATTTTGTTTGTATATCTCCGCACTTATAAAGTTTGATTCTATTTCTTATCTCTTGAAGGTAATTTCGGAATTTTTCATCGGATGGAGGGATTTTTATATCCGCAAAATCCAGTAATCTTGAAAAACCACAAACTTCAATAAAAAATTGTAGAATAGGAGATTTAATCATAACCCAAGTCTGCTTCTGCCCAAATTCCAGCTAAGGATGGGGATGTCTTTATACTGACTTTCTTTTTTGAATTTACAATATCATTTCTATATTTTTCAATTTGAGTAGAAATATCCCAATCTAACTCAATTTTAACTTGAAAATTTTTCTCAATAAATTTCTTAACCATAATCTCCCCCAACTTTCCAACAAATTGATCAACAAGGATAGATTCAAAAGTTCTTCTCCTCTCTCTAAATCCTTTTTGTGTAATTGTTGCCCGTGTACCACCTGCAAACATTTGATAGGTAATCTCAATACAAAATATCAACAATCTTATAATGTCTTCATCATCAATGCTTACAATCATGGTGTTTGGAATCAATTTCTCTCTTATCCACTTTAAAACTCTATTTTCATCCAAGAATGCTTTACTTCCCTGATAAGAAATTACATTAAAATCATTAGACCTACATACAGAGAGAAGTAACTCACTTAGTTCATCAATATCAAAAACTATCCCACTTTCTTTTTTTATTATTTCTTGAAGAGAACCAACATATTCTTTCTTTCTTTTTTTAAATGCAGATGGACTATTAAGCTCACTTTTCAAAATAGAATGAGTATAAGAAATCCTTCCTCTCATTTCCCTAATACAACTAAATGCTCTGTTTTAATTCTACTATCTTTAAGCCCAGTTGCAGGATTAACATTTGATTCAAACATTACCCGAGATAAAATTTTATCTATATAGGTAATCTCATGTTTCCATCCATATTCCTGAAGATGTTCAATAATAATTTCATCAATGGGAATTGGAATAGCTCTTATTTTAGCTGGGCCTACAAAAATACACATATAATTTTCAACTTTTTTACCAAGCTCTGAAAAGATAAATAAAATCGCATTAAAATATCTTTCATAAAGAATTCTCAAATGTTCTTCCTTTATTTTTTCCCTAAATTCATGGTATTTTCTTGAACAAATCTCTATTTCTTTTACTTTACGATAAGGGATTTCCTTTTTACTTAAATTTTTGATATAATCCTCACTATACCCTAACCAAAACAATTCAAGTTTTGTAGATCTGATGTATTCTTGCGCTTGAAGATAGTTGGGTTTCCAGGGTATCTATTCCTGATTTTATTTTGAAATTTACCTGCTTAGGTTTAAGTTTTTCATATTCACATATTTTATTATAAAGCTTAAAAACTTCTTCCCTTAGCATTTTGTAAAATGCTGTTTCCCAATTTCCTTTTAATAAATTTTTTATCTTTTTTCTTGAATATTTTGATTTGTATAACTTATGAACCTTTTCATCAGCAAAGCTAAAATATCTGGTAGTTTTTAAAAGAGGAATTAAAAAGAAATATTTTATGTTTTCAGGTAATGAATGTACAAATCCCCATGCTTTTGAAAGAACGGGAAGAAACTCTTCGGGAAACCAGTAATTTAAATTACTCCACTTAGGAATAAATTGTTTTTGCGATTTTTTAATCTCTTCCAATAACTCTATTAAATTTTGAATTTTTATATCTGATTTTCTTAGTATTGCAGATTTATGAATTATTTCTATCATTGGATTTAAATCCCAAAGCTCATAATCATATCCATAAACTCTACAAACTAAACCCACAGTGCCATATCCAGCAAATGGATCAAATATCTTCATACCACTTTTGGCATAATTCTTTAAAACATAAGCAACTACTTGTGGAATGAATTTAGGAGGGAATTTCAGAAATAGAATTTCTAAATATAATATCTACTTTCAAATTTTTACAAACTCCTTATAATTTCTTAGCTCTTCATAAAGTAAGTTTTGATATAAGTTTAACTTTTCTTCTGTTTTTGCCTCAAATCTTAAAACTAAAACAGGTTGAGTATTAGATGCCCTAACCAAAATAAATCCATCATCAAATTCAATTCTTGCTCCATCTATATCAATTACATTATAATTTTTTTCTTTAAATTTCTTAACAAGCTCATCTACAATTTCAAACTTCTTACTTTCTGGTTCAACTTCAACTCTAATTTCTGGTGTTGAATAGTAAAATGGAATTTCTGAAAAAATTTCAGAAAAACTTTTATTTGATATTTCAACCTCTTTTAAGAACCTTAATGAGCTATAAATAGCGTCATCATATCCAAAGAAATCATCTTTTATGAATATATGCCCACTCATCTCTCCCGCTAATGGGCTATTTAACTCTTTTAATTTTGCTTTCATAAGAGAATGTCCTGTTTTGTATAAAATTACTTCACCACCTAATTTTTGAATATATTCAACAACACCCTTTGAACACTTAACATCTAATATAATTTTAGCATTTTTATATTTCCTTAAAATACCCTTTGCTATTATTGCAGTAATTTTATCACCAAATATAAGATTTCCCTTTTCATCTACAATTCCTATTCTATCGCCATCTCCGTCATATCCAAAAGCTCCATCATAACTTCCATTTTTAACCTCATCAATAGCCCATTTCATATATTTTACAACAGTTGGGTCAGGCAAATGATTAGGAAAATTCCCATCAGGTTCTATAAATAAACCCTTATATTTTATATTCAATACTTCAAGAATTTGTGGAATAACATAACCCACTACACCATTACCTGTATCTATTACTAAATTAAAACTTTTCTCAAATTTAAACCTTTCCTTTAAAAATTCAATATATCTTTCAGCTATATTATGAAATTCATAATTTCCCTTTATTTTTGAAGGCACAATATCACTTTGAATAATAATTTTTAATTTTTGAATTTGTTCTCCATAAATAGTTTCCTTGCCAATTGCAATTTTAAATCCATTATATTCCTTTGGATTATGACTTGCAGTTACTTGAATACCACCAACTACATCTAAATTAAATAATGAAAAATACATTAATGGAGTTGGAACAATTCCTATATCTATGACATTTAACCCCCCATCCCTTAATCCATCTATTAGTGCTCTTTTATACTTTTCTGTTGTAGTTCTAACATCCCCCCCAACACAAACATTACCACTTCCTCCAACATATATACTATAAGCAAGTCCTAATTTATAAGCAAATTCCTCATCTAAATCAATATCCGCTATTCCCCTTATATCATACATTCTAAAAATTTCCTCATTAAGTCTCATAGTTCTGAAAATTTTAAGGGATTTAAAGAACTATTTATCTATGACTAAATAAAAAAACCTCACTATTATTTCACCCCAAAGCTAACATGCCCTTTAAAATTTTAACTATGCTTAAAAAAACTTTTATTTTCATATTTTTAAGTGCTTGCTCTTTAATAAATGGAAATTTTATAAAAACTGAATATGAAGAATGGTTTTCATCTTATTTGAGAAACAATAAAGTTGGATATAATTATTATGCTATCAAAAAAGTGCTAAACTATTATGAAATAAATGAAAGAGCGGTGCTTTATCTTAAAATGCTTGGTCAGGATAAACAACTCATTACATTTACAACAATAAAACTTGATAATAATTTAAATACAAAAAGTTTTACATTTGAACTTAAAACAGATGTTCAAGTTAAAGCAATTGGCAAAATTGAAAATAATAAATTGATTGTAGAAATTGAAGGAAGTAATATGCCAAAAACAAAAAGAATTTATGAATTAAAACACCCTTTCCATCTTCCACAAAGTTTATGGGCTTTGATACTACTTAAAGGTAAAATTCCAGAAGAAACAGATATATATGACCCTACTAATTTTGTTTTAGGAAGTGCAAAAAGTGAAAATATAGGAATATTAGAAATAGAATATAATGGAAAAATTGAAAAAGCAAATGTATATAAAATACAAATGTTTGGAGCAGAAACAAAAATTTATATTTCAAACAATAAAATTATAAAAATTGAATCTCCTTTTGATATTACACTAATTAGTGAGCCAAAGGAAATTGCTACGAAAATTTCAAGTGAGCAATTAGATGTAACATTGATGTTTGCTATAAAACCAGAAGGGAGTTTCAATCCAGAAAAAGATAGTATAGTTGTTTTAGAGCTTGATAGTTTAAGAGGCAATTTGATATTAGAGCTTGGTCCCCAAAAGTTAATTCAAAAAGATAATTCAAAAGCAATAATTGAAATTAAAAAGCAAAATATAAATAGTTTATCACAAGATACCATTATACCTGATAGTATTAAAATTTATTTAAAACCTGATGAATTTGCCCAATCAGACCATCCAAGAATTAAAAAATTAGCCTTGGAAATTACAAAAGATAAAACAACAAACTTAGAAAAAGCACAAGCTATTATGAATTGGGTATATAATAATTTAAAGAAGAGACCAACTGTTAGTGTTCCAAATGCTATTGAAGTATTAGATATGGGGTATGGGGATTGTAATGAGCATTCTATATTATATACTGCATTAGCAAGAGCAGTAGGAATTCCAACAGATATAATAGTTGGTTTAATTTATCAAGAAGGAAGATATTTTTATCATGCTTGGACTGCATCATATATAGGTGGTAATTGGATTTGGATAGACCCTGTATTTGGACAATTTCCAGCAAATATAGGACATTTAATGCTTCAAAGGGGTTCTATTGATAAACAAGCAGAAATTATGGGAATTGTAGGGAAGTTAAATATAAAAGTTTTAAAAGTAAATTAAAATGAATTTAAGAGTTTCAATTTGTCAAATAAATCCAAGAATTGGAGATTTTGAATATAATAAGAAGAAAATTTTAGAATTTATTGAAAATTCAAGGAAATTTAATAGTGATTTAATTTTATTTCCAGAGCTTGCATTAACAGGTTATTTAATTGAAGATTTAGCATTAAAACCAAGTTTTGTTAAAAAAAGTATGGAAACTTTACAAGAAATTTCAAAGTTTGTAAAAAATGAAATTGTAATAATAGGATTTGTAAATGAGAAAAATGGATTTATTTATAATTCTGCTGGTATTTTATATAATGGAAAAGTTATTGAAACGATTGAAAAATTTTATCTTCCAAATTATGGTGTTTTTGATGAAAAAAGGATTTTTAGAAAGGGGAATGAATATAAAATTTTAAATATTAGTGGATATAAAGTTGGAGTTGTAATTTGCCAAGATATATGGCATCCCGATGGTCCTATGAGAAAATACAGTTTATATGGAATTGATTTGGGAGTTATATTAAATGGTTCTCCATATTTTGTAGGAAAGCAAGAAGAACGAGAAAATTTAGTAATTGCAAGAAATATAGATAATTTAATTCCTATGATTTATGTAAATATGGTAGGTGGAGAGGATGATTTGGTATTTGATGGAAGAAGTTTTGTTGTAAATAATAATAAGGTTATTGCAAGAGCAAAAGCATTTGAAGAAGATTTAATAATAATAGATATTCCAAAAAATTGGTCAATCCAAATGAAAGCTCATGAAAACAGACTAAGTGACCATAAAATTAATTTAGAAATTAAGGAAATTTTTATAAATAAGGAGCTAAAAAATAATTTTGAGTTTGAAGGAAAATTAATAGAAAATCCTTCTTTTGAAGAAGAAATTTATAAAGCAATTTTAATAGGTTTAAAGGATTATGTAATAAAAAGTGGATTTAATAAAGTTATTGTAGGTATTTCTGGTGGTATTGATTCAGCTTTAACAACTGTACTATGCACAGATGCATTTGGAAGTGAGAATGTAATTGGGGTTTGGATGGGAAGCAAATATAATAAAATAGAAAGTTATGAAGATGCTAAATTACTTGCTAAAAATGTTAATATTCAGTTTTTGGAGTTTAATATAGATGAGATATTTAAAAGTTATCTTGATGAGCTAAAAAAGGCATTTAAGAATATGGATTTTGATATAACAGAGGAGAATTTACAATCAAGAATAAGAGGAAATATATTAATGGCTTTATCAAATAAATTTAAAGCTCTTGTTATATCAACAGGAAATAAAAGCGAATATGCAGTAGGATATGCAACACTATATGGAGATATGGTTGGAGCTTATGCTCCATTAAAAGATGTTTATAAAACCTGGATATATAAAATTGCAAGATGGAGAAATAATAAAGATAATGTCATACCAGAAAGAATTTTCCAAAAGCGTCCTTCTGCAGAACTTAAAGAAAATCAATATGATGAAGATGAATTAGGTTCATATACAATTCTTGATAAAGTTATTCAAATGGCAATTGAAGAAGATTTATCAAAGGAAGAAATTTTAAAATACATAAAGGATGAAGAATATGTAGATAAAATTTTAAAAAGGATAAATTTAAATGAATTTAAAAGAAAACAATCTCCCCTTGGTCCAAAAATTTCAAAGAGGGCATTTTATAGAGAAAGAAGATATCCCAATACAAATAAGTTCATATAGGGGGATTACCCCCTATTTAATAACTACCTTATAACTCTTATCTCTTAATTTGATAATATAAACACCACTATTTGGTATTCTAAAAACTAATTGCTGACCATTTATATAATATGTCCATAGCTTCTTTCCAGATACATCAAAAATATCAAGCTTATCGTTTATATTCTTATTTAATAATAATCTTACTTCTTTTCCTTTCACTTCAATTTTTGTTCTAATTTCAAATTCTTCTTTTATATCAACAGGAGTTATAGGTAGGCATAAAGTCGTATCAATGTTTGATGTGTTGTAATATACATAAAGGGCATTATTTAATCCTGCTACAATATCAGCCTTCTTATCATTGTTTATATAACTTACAGCAATACCATAAACGCCATAATTTCCACTTTCTATAATATAATTAGTCCAAGTATTATTTGGATATCCATTTTCTATATATCCAATTGAAGAACCAGGTCCATACCCTTTTGCCCATACAATATCGTAATCTCCATCACAATCTAAATCTGCAATTGAAAGCTCACATTCTCGAAAGAGAGGTCCTGGTTGTATAAATGTAGACAGAGAAAATGTCGGGGGATTTCCACCGTTATTATAAAAAATATAAATCCTACTTGTATCAGCTCTACAAGAAGCAACATCTATCTTTCCATCTTTATTAAAATCAGCAGTTGCTATACCATGCCAATAGCCAGCAATATTACTTAATTGATACATCGAAGACCAGTTATTTCCGAAATTAAGCTGATAGTATATATAACCAGGATTACCATTAATTATATTTCCCAGGAAATTAGCATTTGGACAAACTACATCTTGTGTTCCATCACCATTTATATCAGCTACTGAAAGTCCTTCCATACAAGTATTATTTAAGGTAACAAGTGAGTTTTGTAAAAAGTTATATTTGTATAAGTAAGCATTCTCATCCGTATATAATATTTCTGCACCAGGTCCAGCATCTACATTCCTAACTGCCATATGATTTGGAAATCCACCACCTCCTCCTATTTGCTGTTCTGTAAAACTCCAACCCCCATTATTCCTCAATGTATAAGCTCCATTACTTCTTGCTGCACAATAAACCAAATCCTTCCTCCCATCACCATCAAAATCTCCTACAGATATACCATAAGGTGTATCCTTTTGATTACCAACTGCCACACATTGAAAATTTCCAGGTGATGTTTGAAATGCTACATAAGCATTACCCGGCCAACTATCACTCCATTGATCTCCTTGATAATCAGCAGCAGTAAATGGTATATCATTAAGTCCATTTCCATCTATATCTGATACTACTCCATATCTGTCTGTCACAATCTAAACAGAATTATTCCTTGGAGCACATATAAAAACCCTATTAAATGTAAGCGCACTTACTTTTATAGGTTCTTGGGGTTTGTTGAAATTTATTTCCTCTTTTATTATTTTATTGAAAA
>JAUQPS010000049.1 GCA_030550205.1 bacterium | reverse complement strand
GTTTTCCTAAGCTTAGTGCTTCTGCCATTGTCATACCAAATGTTTCATATTTACTTGTAGAGATTAAAAAATCAGAATTTGATATTTCTTTTAAAGTTTCTTCATAAGTCATTGGACCTAAATACCTAACGTTTTTTAGATCTTTTGACAAGCTTATAAATTTTTTATAATAATTGTCATTAAAATTTCTTCCAATAAAAACAAATTGGATATCGCTTAGCAATTTGGCTGTTTCTATAATTAATAGTTGATCCTTTCCTTCTGTTATTGTTCCAACACATATTACTCTTCCTGTTATTTTGTTATCTATATTTTCAAAATTATTTTCAAAAATTGGATTTGGAATAATTCCTTTTACATTTATTTTAAGCTTTTTTTGTAGTTCTTCCTTTTGAAAATTGCTTACAGCATAAACATCATAAATTTTATAAATAAACTTTGTAAGTTTATTAAATACATTTTTTGAATGTTCCAGTATTATGATTTTTTTTAGGAATTTAAATGGGATGATAGCTAGGCCATGTGGTAGAGCCATTTGAAGGATAATTCTATCTGGTTTAAATAAAATTAAGTTTTTTAATGTTAAGAGGAATTGAAAAATAACAGCTAATGGAAAGAAAATAAAACCAAAGCCTACTTTATAAAAAAATACAATTGCTTCAACATCAATATTGTCTATATTCCATTTTTCATAGGATAATTTAAATTTATTAACTCTTATTAATGTTTGAACTTTTACTTTGCCCAATTTACTTAAAACTTTTGCGTGATTTAAGAAGAATGTTCCTTCATATGGTTTATATTTATTTGGGAAGAAATCGCAAATCATCAATATCTTCATTGCTTAAATTTTAAACTCCTTTAAAATTTTCAATATGAAGGAAAACTTTTTAAGTGAAATAAAAATAAATGGAAAAACTTATAAATTTTATGATATAAAGAAAGTTAAAGATATTCAAAAATTTCCCTTTTCTATAAGAATTCTTCTTGAAAATATAATAAGAAATTATGATGGCTTTCTTGTAAATGAAGAGCACTTAAATTTGATTTTAAATTATAATGCCAAGAATTTACCAGATAAAGAAATTCCTTATATGCCTGTTAGAATTTTAATGCAAGATTTTACAGGTGTTCCTGCTATTGTAGATTTAGCGAGTATGAGAGATGCTTGTAAAAAGTTCAATAAAGACCCAGGCATTATAAATCCTTTAATTCCTGTTGATTTAGTAATAGATCATTCATTAATTGTAGAAGCATTTGGAACAATTTATGCATTTGAAAAAAATGTAGAACTTGAATATAAACAAAATGAAGAAAGATACAAGTTTTTAAAGTGGGCTCAAAAGGCATTTAAGAATTTTAGATTAGTTCCCCCTGGTCTTGGAATATGTCATCAAGTAAATTTAGAATATCTTTCAAAAGTAGTGTGGTTTAAGGATGATTTATTATATCCAGATACTTTGTTGGGCACAGATTCACATACACCTATGGTAAATGGACTTGGAGTAGTAGGGTGGGGGGTTGGAGGTATTGAAGCGGAAGCGGTGATGCTTGGACAGCCACTTTATATGAAAATACCAGAAGTAATAGGTCTAAGGCTTGTAGGAGAATTAAGAGAAGGTGTAACTGCAACAGATTTAGTATTAACAATTGCTGAAACTTTAAGAAGATATGGGGTTGTTGATAAGTTTGTAGAGGTATTTGGTCCGGGATTAGATTACTTAACAGTTCCAGATAGGGCAACTATTTCAAATATGTCACCTGAATTTGGTTGCACAATAACCTACTTTCCAATTGATAATCAAACAATTAATTATCTGAAATTAACAGGAAGAAGCGATGAACTAATAAATATAGTGGAAAATTATGCCAAAGAAAATTTATTATGGAGAGAGAATGAAGAGGAAATTATTTATACAGATGTTATTGAACTTGATTTGAGTAAAATTGAGCCAAGTGTTGCAGGACCTAAAAGACCACATGATAGAATAAAACTTTCTGAATTAAAAAATAAAGTAAAAGAATTCCTTGAAAAAGACTATAAAATAAAACCTTCTGAGGAAAGTATATCTCGCTTTGAATCAGAAGGAGGACATCTTAAGAACGGAGAATTGAGAACTTATGAAATTAAAAAAGAAAATATTCATTTTGAATTAAAGGATGGAAGTGTAGTAATTGCTGCCATTACAAGTTGCACTAATACTTCAAATCCAAGTGTAATGATAGGTGCAGGATTAGTTGCTAAAAAAGCTGTTGAAAAAGGTTTATTTAAAAAGCCTTGGGTTAAAACTTCCTTAGCACCAGGCTCAAGAGTAGTTACAAAATATTTAGAAAAATCAAATTTACTGCCATACTTAGAGGCACTTGGATTCCATGTAGTGGGTTATGGTTGCACTACTTGTATTGGAAACTCTGGAAGCTTGCCTGAAAAAATTTCAAAAGCTATTGTAGAAAATAATTTGGTAACCGCCTCTGTATTATCTGGGAATAGGAATTTTGAAGCAAGAATACATCCCTTGGTGAAAATGAATTTCTTAATGTCTCCTATGCTTGTAGTAGTTTATTCTATTGTAGGAAGAATAGATGTAGATATATTAAATGAACCTATAGATTATGATCCAAATGGTGAGCCTATTTATTTGAAAGATATTTGGCCTTCTCAAAAAGAAATTTCAGAAATTATTAATAAAGTTTTAGATCCAAAAGATTTTATAGAAAATTATAAAAATATATTTGAAGGGGATGAGAGATGGCAAAAATTAGAAGTTGAATTTTCAGAGTTATATAAATGGGATGATAATTCCACCTATATAAGAAGGGCACCCTACTTTGATAATATGAAATTAGAAATAGAAAATCCAAAGGATATATTAAATGCAAGAGTTTTAGTTATGCTTGGTGATTCTATTACAACAGATCATATTTCTCCTGCTGGTTCAATTTCTCCAAAATCTCCTGCTGGTCAATATCTTATTTCAAAAGGTGTTGATATAAAAGATTTTAATTCATATGGTTCAAGAAGGGGAAATCATGAAGTAATGATAAGAGGAACATTTGCTAATGTAAGGTTAAAAAATTTATTAGTTGATAAAGAAGGATGGTGGACAATTTATTTGCCTGAAAATAAAGAAATGACAATATATGAGGCAAGTTTAAAATATAAGGAAAATAATATCCCCTTAATTGTCTTGGCAGGGAAGGAATATGGGAGTGGTTCATCGAGGGATTGGGCAGCGAAAGGACCATATTTGCTTGGTATAAAAGCTGTAATAGCAGAAAGTTTTGAGAGAATTCATAGAAGTAATTTAGTAGGGATGGGTATTCTACCTTTACAATTTAAACAGGGTGAGAATTATAAAACACTTGGATTGAATGGAAGAGAAATTTATAATATAAAGGGAATAAGTGAAGGATTAGAACCAAGGAAATTATTAAAAGTTGAAGCAATTAAAGAGGATGGAAGTAAAGTTGAATTTGAAGTTATTTGTAGGCTTGATAACAATGTAGAAATTGAGTATTATAAAAATGGTGGTATTTTGCAATATGTTTTAAGGAGATTTTTAAAGTCATGAAGGAATTTAAAGTAAAAGTGTTAGTTTTGTTAAAGGAAAATTTATTTGACCCACAAGGGAAAGTTTTAGAAGATATTATGAAAGAAAAGAATATAGATGTAAAAGATGTAAGAGTTGGTAAGCTTATTGTATTTTCTATAAGAGCAAACAATAAAGAAGAAATTTTAAAAATTATAAATGAAAAACTTTCAAACCTTTTTGCCAATCCTGTTATTGAAATGTTTGAAGTAGATATAGTTGAAAATGAACATATCACTTCTTACTGATTTATATGAACTTACAATGGCATATAGTTATTTTAAATCAAATAGAAATGAAATTTCTACATTTGAATTATTTATAAGGAATTTTCCAGAAAATCGCAATTTCTTAGTGAGTGCTGGTATTGATGACATTATAAAAATAATTTCTAATTTTCATTTTGAAGAGGAAGATATAATGTATTTAAAAAGTTTGAAGTTATTCTCAGATGATTTTTTGGATTATTTAAAGAATTTTAAATTTAAAGGAGATGTATGGGCTATACCAAGTGGCCAAATATATTTTCCAAATGAACCTGTAATTAGAATTACCGCCGATAGAATATCTGCACAAATCCTTGAAACAATTATTTTAAATCAATTTAATTTCCAGTCAATGATAGCAAGTAAATGTGCCAGAATTATATTGGCAAGTAGAAATATACCTTGTGTTGATTTTTCTGCGAGAAGAGACCATGGAATTGATAGCTCTTTGAAAGTTGCAAAAGTTAGTTATATGTGTGGTTTTATTGGAACTTCAAATGTTTTAGCGGGTAAGATATATAATATACCTGTTTATGGAACAATGGCACATTCTTATATAATGAGTTTTGAAAGTGAAGAAAAAGCATTTAGAGAATTTTTAAAATGTTTTAAGGAACCTGTTATTTTGATTGATACATATAATACTATTGAGGGAGCAAGGAAAGTTTTAGATTTATTAAAAGAAGGTTATAAAATTAGGGGGGTTAGAATTGATAGTGGGGACTTAGTAAAATTAACAAAAGAAGTAAAGCAATTATTTTTAAATAATGGATTTGATATTAAAATTTTTGTATCGGGGGATTTGGATGAATATGTAATTGATGATATTTTAAGTAGGGGGGCAATTGTTGATTTCTTTGGAGTTGGAACAAAGATGGGGACAAGTTCAGATGCACCATATTTAAATGGAGTTTATAAGCTTGTTGAAGATGAATATGGCATGAAAATTAAAACATCTCCTGGAAAAATTACATTACCTGGTAAAAAACAAGTTTATAGAATTTATGAAAATGGAATTATGAAAAAGGATATAATAGCATTTGAAGATGAAAAAATTGAAGGTGAGCCATTACTTAAAAAATATATTGAAAATGGAAAGGTATTAATTGAAGAGAATCTTGAAGAATCAAGAAAATTCTTTAAAGAGAATTTATCAAGGCTTCCAGAATATTTAAGAACTATAAAGAAATCGGAGATTGAATATAATGTTGAAATAAGTCAAAAATTAAAAGAAGCATTAGAAAAATTAAAATTAGAACATATTTCCGATACTAAAATAAACTAATATATCTCTTGGGAAAATTTTTGAGTCTGGATTTATTGCAAAATCAAATCTAATTGGAATAAAATTAATATAAAATCTAAAACCTAATCCATAACCACTATAAACTTTATTTTTAAAAATTTTTTCAAATTCATTTGAAACAATAGCAAAATCATAAAAATAAACAATTCCAAAGAAATTATTAAATCTCCATCTATATTCAAAGTTCCCATTTATAAAATGATTTGAAGCAGGTTGTAAATTATCTACACTTTCACCAATAGAATTATTTAAATAACCCCTTACACTTCCTTCACCACCAAGAAAGAATTTTTCAGAGTATGGAATATCCTTTCCAAAAATTTGCCCAGACCTAATTCTAAAAGCAAAACTATAAAAATACTTTGAATATATCTGATTTAATTTTATAAATTGAGCTTGACCAAATGCTTCTGAAATACTAAAACTTAACAAAAATCCTTTTGTTGCATCTAAATAGCTATTTCTATCATCATAAGAAGCTCTTTGAGAAAATGATAGAATTATTCTACTTTCTTCATAACCAAGAATAGTTGTTCTTTTTAAGGATATTCCAAAATTTGTATAAAAGTATCTTGAAAACTGCCTTATAATTTCACTATTTAGACTAAATTCTTCTGTTTTTCCATAATCTTCAAATTGACCAATTTGACCATATTTTGAATAAATTATACTTGCATTTAAAAATAAATTTCTTCTATCCAAAAAATATCTTTCTTTATAGTTTATATTTATACTCCTATCATTTAAAAGGATTTTATTATCACTATAACTAAAAAGTCCATTTAATCCAACTTCTAAATTTTGAGCATTTCCAAATATATTTAAATGTCCAATTAAAAAACTTAAATTTAAGAAATAGGGATAAGTAAAACCCATATTCGTTTCTAAATATCTTTGAGGAACTTCTACTACTTGAAGAACTAAAATGCTGTCATTTTCAATTTTATAATTTACACTTCTAAAAAACCTTAAAGAATAAATTCTTTGAATAGATTCTAAAATTTTGTTATAGTTGAAATATTCGGGGGGATTTATTAAAATTTCTTTAAATAAAATGCCATCTCTAACATTGTGATTTCCCTCAATTCTTATCTGTTTTATTAAAACTCTTTTATTAGCATTTATCCTTTCAGTTAAATTTATAAAGCTATCACTTTCAAAACTTGTATCTCTTTCAACCTTAATAAAAGGAAATCCTTGATTATAATACAAATAATAAATTTGACTTTCTAAATTATTTATAAAATCTTCCGAATAGGCAATTGGCAGTTTTTTGGGAATTAAGTATATTAAACTATCTAAAATAACATCCCCTTCAAATTCAATCTTTTTAATATAAAACCTTGGACCTTCTTCAATTTTTATATTAATAATAACTCCTTCTTTTTCTGAAAAGTTATAGTTATATTGGATATTTGCTTTAAAAAATCCAAGAGAATAATATTTAGTGTAAAGTCTTGAAATAGCACTTTTTAATTTAATTCTGCTAAATTCATCTTTCTTTTTGATTTTTAAAATTTCATAAATTTCTTTTTTTGAAAAAACTTTATTTCCTTCAACTTTTATATCTTCAACTTGAAAAATTTGTGCTATTATTAGGCTAAGCAGCTTTTTCCCTTTGTAATATATGCTCTCTTAAAGAACTTAAAATGCTCTTAATTTCATCCTCTATCTTATCTTCTTCAACTTCCTTTAATCTTATTATCCTTTCAACTTCTGGTAATTTTTCAATTTCATCAGCGGATATAAATTCCTTTTCAATAGCCTCCTTTAATATATTATAGAAATCATATATTGCTTTCATCATTAAGAATTGCTTTTTAAGAGAGCAACTTGCATCTACTGGATTAAATGCATTTTGTTGTAAATATCCAAATCTTATAATTTTTCCAATTTCAAGAATTAATCTTTCCATTTCTTGAAGGGCGTCTGGTCCTATTAATTGAACAATATCTTGTAATTCTGCTTCTTTTTGTAATATACTGCTTATGAAATTCCTTAGTTCACTCCATCTTTCATTTATGTTTTCTTTATACCATTTTTCAATAAGTGGATAATATAATGTATAACTTCTTAACCAGTTTATAGCAGGATAATGTCTTCTTCTTGCTAAGTTTGAGTCAAGTGCCCAAAATGCACCTACTACTCTTAGTGTTGATTGGGTTACAGGTTCTGAATAATCACCACCTTGTGGAGATACCGCTCCAACTGCGGTTACAGAACCTTCTAAATTGGATAATGTTTTAACTCTTCCTGTTCTCTCATAAAATGCAGCTAATTTTGAAGATAAATAAGTTGGATAACCTTCTTCTCCTGGCATTTCTTCAAGTCTTGAAGATAATTCTCTTAAAGCTTCTGCCCATCTGCTTGTAGAGTCTGCTAATAGTAATACATTATAACCCATATCTCTATAATATTCCGCTAGTGTAATACCTGTATATATTGATGCTTCTCTTGCAGCAACGGGCATATTAGATGTGTTTACTACAAGTATCGTTCTATCCATTAATGGGGAGCCTGGTCTTGAAGGGTCTTCGAGGTGTGGGAATTCTGTTAGAACTTCTGTCATTTCATTGCCTCTTTCTCCACATCCAATATATACAACAACATCAACAAGAGCATATTTTGCTAAGGTTTGTTCTGTTACTGTTTTTCCTGTTCCAAATCCACCAGGAAGACCCGCATTTCCTCCAAGTGCTATTGGAAATAGAGTATCAAGTATTCTTTGACCTGTTAATAATGGAATTATTGGTAATTCTTTTCTTATTACAGGTCTTGGTATTCTTACAGGCCATTTATGAGAAAGTGTTACTTCATATTCCTTTTTAGTTTTATCACTTTTTATAATAGCTATAGTTTCTTTAACAGTAAATTCCCCCTCTTTTATATCAACAATTGTAAAAGTTTCTTCTAAATCTTCTTTTGAAAGTTCTGTTTTGCCAGTTATATTTGGTGGAATCATTATTCTATGCTTTATAGATGGTGTTTCTTGAACCTCTCCAATAATATATCCAAGCTTAACTTTATCTCCTACTTTTGATAATGGTTTAAAATACCATTTTTTATTATAATCTAATGCAGGAATGTCTATTCCTCTTGAAATAAATGGTCCTACTTTCCCCATAATAACATCTAAGGGTCTTTGTATTCCATCAAACGCTTGCCCCAACAATCCTGGACCAAGTTCAACTGCTAAGGATTCATTTGTTCTTTCAATTGGTTCTCCTACAAAAAGTCCAGATGTGTCTTCATAAACTTGAATATATGCGGTATCTCCTTTTAATCTTATAATTTCACCCACAAGTTTTTCCTTTCCAACCTTAACAATTTCATTCATTCTTGCTCCTTTAAGTCCCTTTCCAACAACAAGAACCCCTGCTATTCTTGTAATTTCAGCCATAGCGAAAATTTTAAAGCTATAAAAATTTAATCAATATTCAATATCTTTTTAATTATTTCGTAGTGATTTCTAATTTCACTATCATCTGGTTTTTCACTATAAGCCCTTTTTATATATTTAAATGCCTCTTCAAAATAACCTTTTTTAAATAATGCCCAGCCAAATGAATCTAATATATGTGGATCAGTTGGATTTAATTCTATTGCTTTTTTTAGTAAATTAAAACCTTTTTCAATATCAATATTTTCATTTACAAGCATATAACCATAGTTATTATATAAAATAGAAGCAAATTTCAAAATTTCTTTATTGCTTGTAGTATCAATAATTTTTTCTAAAATTTTAATAGCACTTTCATAATAATAGATAGCCTTATCAAACATAGCACTTCTATTATATTCCTCTGCTATTTCAAAATATGCTAAATAATCTTGAGGTTCTAACTTAATGTATTCTAATAAAACTTCCCTTGCTTTTGAAACTTGATTATGTCGTTTATAAAAATTTGATAAGTCTCTATATCGCTTTAAATTATTTTTATCATATTTTAATGCGAGTTTTAGATATTTTTCTGCAAGTTTTAGTTTATTTTCATATTCAAATCCATAAGCTAATATAGCAAATAATGATGGTTCTTTTGATTTAATAGTTAAGGCAAATTCTTTTGCTTCTTCTATTCTTCTATCTTCCAATAGCATATAAATTTTTAAAATTTTATATTCATCACCATAATCTAAAACTTTATCTATCTCTTTATATGCTTCATTTTTCAAACCAAGTTCTTTATAACTTCTCGCAATATAATAAACATTTACTGGTGAGAAGGATATATTATTTGCTACTGAAAAGGCTTCAAGAGCCTTTATATATAAGCTATCTATATTTTTTTGTTGAGCTAAATTGAAATAACCAAAACCTAAATAAGTATAAAATAAGCTTTCATTTGTATAAGTTTTTATTAAATCTTGACAAATTTCTATAAGTTTTTCATATTCTTTTGAATCATACAAAAGCTTTACTAAGTAATCATAAAAATCGCGCTTTTCCCTTGAAGAATAAATATAAGCCCTTATTCCATAAATAACCGCTTTTGAATAATCTTGTTTTTTATTATAAATTATTGAAAGTGCTGCCAAAACTCTATAATGCTCATTTTGATATTTTAAATATACATCAAATGAGCTTTTACTTTCTATTTCATTTAAGATGCTATCTGCGAGCTTTAAAAAAATGATAGCTTTATCATAATCTCCCTTTCTATATAGTGCAGTTGCATAATTTACAAGATTTTCAATATTTGTGCTGTCCATTTCGTATAATTTTTTATAAATAATAATAGCTTGATCAATTTTATCCATATGGTCTAAGAAAATTGCTTGATATTTTAAAAAGTTGATATTGTCTGGGAATTTGAGGTAAGCCTGTTTTGACCAATAGTATGCATTTTTAAAATCTTTTAAAGTTCCATATATTCTAACAATTAAGTCGTATGCACTATCATCATCAAAATTTAATTTAATATATTTTTTAAGTGTTTTTAAAGCTTTTTTGTAATTTTCTTTCTTTAAATAGTATTTAGCTAGTTCTTTTAGTGCGAAATTATTTCCTTTTTTAAATTCTTCTTTTAGTTTAATTTCTATTGTATCTAATAACGCTATTAAAAAAATCACTCCACAGGCTTATAGAACTTATCAAGGTATTCTTTTGATATTCTAACTAATTCACTTCTTGGTAATATTCCTAGTAATTTCCATCCTACTTCAAATGTTTCTTCAATTGTTCTACCACGAAAACCTTGATTTATCATAACTTTTTCAAACTCATCAGCAAATCTAATATACTTTCTATCTATTTCAGATAATGCATCCTCA
>JAUQPS010000048.1 GCA_030550205.1 bacterium | reverse complement strand
GTAGGAAGTGATTTTGAAATTTGGTTTGATGGAGCTTTTAGTAATTCAGCAAGATATATTGTAAAGGTAAATAGAAACACAGGTCAAAGAATTTTTAGAAATAGTCCAGGAGGATTTATGTATAAAAAAATAAAATCAATTGATAATAGCTCAGTTATAGCGGTTGGGCATGGAGATAGAGGTGAAGTTCAAAAATTTTCTATAAATGATGGTTCTATAATTTGGTCAAATACATATTCAACAAGCTCAAGAATTTATGCAGTTGATAAATTAGCAAATGGAAATATCGTAGTTGGAGGATGGAAAAATGATGACTTTTATGTAGGATTATTAAATAATAATGATGGTTCTATTCTTGCTGAATGGACAAAGAATGGAGCAGGAAATAGCTTGGATATTTTAAATAACTTGGTCTCAATTGGAAATGATATTTATGCAGTTGGATATTTAAATAATGGATTTACAGGTAATGATGCCTATATTGTAAAGCTAAATCAATTATTAAATGTAGTATGGCAAAAAACATTAAATAACATTCCAAACTCAAATGATTATTTTCTTTCAATAAAAACAACATCAGATAATAAATTACTTGTAGGAGGAACATTAAGCTATTCAATTACAGGAAATGACTTTGTTATTTACAAATTAGATCCTACGACAGGTGATACAATTTATACATTCAAATATGATTATAATGGTTTAATAGATATAGCATATGACTTTAAGGATATAAATGATACCCTTTATGCTTGTGGTATTTCATATAGCACAACGAATAATGCTGATATAGTAGTTATAAAGTGGAATAAGCCCACTAATATAGAAGAAAACATTGAAAGCAAAGAGTTTATTCAAAAATCTAATAAATTAAAATTCTTAAAAAATGGATTAGTAGAAATATATCATCCTGATGGGAAAGTTTATAAAAAATTGTTTGTAAAAGAAAATGAAGAAATGACAATAAAAAGAGGATTTTTTATAATGAAATTCAATTCTAAAACATATAAAATTATTATAAGATGAGCACTATTTTAAATTTTTTAATTTCTTATAGTTGTGAATTGGTAATGGTTCCAATGAGGGATAGTGTTAAGTTAGCTACTGAAATTTGTAAGCCTTGGCCCTTTTTCCCACCATACTTAGTTATTCTTGTAAGAACACCATATGATAGAAATGGTGTTGGATTAAATTACTTTAAACCATTTATAACAGATTATAAAAGATATGTTTTAGTAATTCAAAGTTTAAGAGGATTCCAAGGAAGTGAAGGTAATCCTTCTGTATTTGCTACTGATGGTTGGGGTCAGCTTCAAGATGGCTATGATGCTATAAATTGGATAATAAGTCAAAGTTGGGCAAGAGATAGTGTTTGCGGTTCTTGGTTTTCCGCAATGGGTATAACTCAATACTTACTTTCTGGAACAGGACATCCTAATTATATATGTGCAGTTCCTTTTGTAGGTGCTCATAGTTTATATCATTATGCAGCATTTCAGGGAGGAGAATTTCGCAAACAACTTGTTGAAAATTGGCTAAATGGCTTGAATGTTGGATATTTAATTGATTCTGTTGCTTCACATCCTTCCTATGATACATTTTGGAAATTTTTAAATCTTGAAGAAAGATTAAATTATGTAAAAATTCCTATGCTTCACTTTGGAGGATGGTTTGATATATTTATTGAAAGTCAAGTAGATATATTCAATAAATTGCATTTTTCTGGTATGCCAGGAGCAAAAAATAAACAAAAACTCATAATTGGTCCTTGGACTCATTTAGGGTTTGGACAAGCAAATCAAGGGGACCTAGTATTTCCAAATGCAATTATAGATTTTCTAGACTTTGATAATGATTTTTATATGGCAATAGGGAGTTGGTATGATTGTCATTTAGCTGGAAAACAAAGTGCTTGTGATTATATAAATAGTTTTCCACCTGTTAAATTTTATATTATTGGATTAAATGAATGGGCTTATTCTGACACATTTCCACCAAGAGGAATTTATTATAGGAATTTTTATTTAAGAAATGATGGTTCAATTTCACAAAACTATCCAACTGAAAATACAGGTTATTCACAATATATATATAATCCTTACGACCCAACACCAACCATTGGAGGAAATGAGTTATTAGACCCAACTCAAGCAGGTCCAAAAGATCAAAGTCCTTTAATAAATAGAAGCGATGTGATAGTATTTCAAACTCCACTCTTAACTGATACATTATTAGTAATAGGGACAATTTATGCAAAACTATATATTTCATCTGATAGACTTGATACAGATTTTTCGGTTAGACTTGTAGATGTATTCCCAGATGGTAGGAAAATTTTAGTTACTGATGGTATAATAAAGGCAAGATATAGATATGGATTTGAGCAAGAAGTTTTATTAACACCTAATCAAATTGACTCAGTAATTGTAAGAGTTGGAACAACCGCCTGGGCATTCTTACCAGGACATAGACTTATGGTAATTATTTCATCTGCAAATTATCCAAGATTTGAGGCAAATCCAAATAATGGAGGACCATTTAAAAGGGATGATCCTAATAAACTTATAGCAACAAATAGAATTTATCATAATAGCCACTATCCTTCATATATAAGCCTTCCCATATATCAAACTACTGATATTAAGGAAGCAAAGGAAGAAAAAATTTATTATATAAAAGGCAATAGGTTGTGCACTAAAAAAATGGCAAATTTATATTCTGCAAATGGACGCTTTTTGAAGAAAATAAATGGATGTGAAAAGTTAAATAAGGGGGTATATATTTTGAAAGTTAAAAACAAAACATATAAAGTAATAATGCTTTAAAATTTCAATTATGATAAACAAACCAGAGGAATTTTTTATTAGATTAAAGAAAGTAGAAGAATTAAGAGAATTAGGAATTGAACCATACGCTTATAAATTTCATAAAAATTTTAGTGCTAAATATCTAAAAGAAAATTTTGAAAAATTACAAAATGAAGAAATAAAATTTGCTGGAAGAATTATGAGTGTAAGGATTATGGGTAAAGCCTTATTTGCAACATTAAGAGATGAAACAGAAGATATACAAATTTATATTAAAACAGGTGAAACTGAAAATCCATTTAATATAGATAATGTCGCGAAAGCATTTGACAAATACATTGATATTGGAGATATTATAGGAGTGGAAGGAAAATTATTTAAAACTCATACAGGAGAAATAACTATTTTTGTAAAAAAATTTCAAATACTTTCTAAATGTCTATTACCTCTTCCTGACAAATGGCATGGATTAAAAGATATAGAGCTTCAATATAGAGAAAGATATTTACATTTAATTGTAGATAGAGAAGCAATCGAAACATTTAAAAAGAAATCCAAAATTATTAAATTAACAAGAGAATTTTTTGAAAATAACGGATTTATTGAAATAGATACTCCAATTCTTCAACCAATATATGGAGGAGCAAATGCTACACCTTTTGAAACATATTCAAATGCCCTTGATACAAAATTATATTTAAGAATAGCCAATGAATTATATTTAAAGCGATTAATTGTAGGAGGATATGAAAGAGTTTATGAAATAATAAAAAATTTTAGAAATGAAGGCATAGATAAAAGTCATTATCCTGAATTTTTAGCCTTAGAAGCTTATTTAGCATATGCTGATTATTATGATATGATGGAAATTAGCGAAAATTACTTAAACTTTATTGTTAAAAATGTATTTAATAGTGAAGAAATTGAATATCAAGGAAATATAATATCATTTAAACTACCTTTTAAAAGAATCTCATATATAGAAGAGCTAAAAAATGCACTTGGATTTAATCCCATTGAAGCTGATATTGAATTTTTAAGAGAAAAGGCAAAAAGATATATTGAAAATGTTGAAAAAATGAGCAAAGGAAAAATTATAGATAAATTATTTGATGAACTTATAGGGAAAAATTTAATTCAACCTACAATTGTAATGGATCACCCCATTGAAACTTCTCCACTTGCAAAAATTCATAGGAAATATAAGGATAGAGTTGAAAGATTTGAGATATATTTAGCAGGATTTGAAATTGTAAATGCATTTAGTGAGTTAAATGATCCTATTGAACAAAGAAAAAGATTTGAAGAACAAATAAAATTAAGAGCAATGTATAACGATAAGGAACTACCAGAAGAAATAGATGAAGACTTTTTAAATGCTCTTGAATATGGTATGCCTCCTACGGGTGGATTAGGATTTGGGCTTGATAGAATTTGTATGATTTTATTAAATAAAACTTCAATAAGAGATGTTATTCCATTTCCTCAATTAAAACCTAAATGATTTTAAACTTAAAATTGGACATATTTAGTAAGTTTGAAGATAATGAATTTATTATAAAAAATGATGAAGTTGGAATATTTTTATTTATAAATGGGAAAAATTACATAATTGGAAAGTTTTCAAAAACTTATAACTTATTTTCTATTTTAAATGAACTATTTGAACTTTATGAAGAAATTGAAATTTTTGATAGTTATGAAATTAGCCAAGAAATTATAGAATTTATAAAAAATTCAGAAGAAGGAACATATATTAAAAATGGAGAAATTTTCAAAATGGAAATTCCTAAAATGGAATTAAAATTGAACTTTAATTATAGAGTTCAAATTCTTTGTGGAAATGATACCGCCCATATTTATGTTGAAGAACCCCTTGACTTAAACTTTAAAGAGTTAATGAATAGTTTTAAAAACTGCCAAGTTTATATAAATCCCATAAGCTTAAATGTAAAGTGTAATGAAACATCAATTATTTTATTTAAAGATGGAAAAGCAATTATTAGAGAAAAGGATATAAGCATAGAAAGAGCAAAACAAATATATGAAAAAATAATTTTTAAGAACTTTTGCTTTAAAATTTTAAATGAAACACTTTGAAATTATAATATTGTTAATACCATTAATTTCCTTTATTATTGGAGTTTTCTTTTATCCATATATGCCAGAGAAAATCGAAATACATTGGAATACAAACTTTCAAGTAGATCAGTATGTATCAAAGTTCTGGGGTTTGTTTTCACTTCCTATCACACTTTTATTACTTAGTTTCCTTTTTATAATCATTCCAAAAGTTGATCCATTAAGGGAGAATTATAAAAAGTTTGAAAAATACTATAAAGGTTTTTGTTTTCTAATTCTAATTTTTTTATTTTTAACCTATTTATGGTTAATTGCTTGGAATATTGGTATAAGAATAATAAGCTTAAGTGCTTTTCTCTCAATTAGTCTTGGAATAATATCCTTTTATCTTGGTATTCTTTTAGAAAATGTAAAACAAAATTGGTTTATAGGAATTAGAACCCCTTGGACTTTAAGCAATGAAAAAGTTTGGGATAAAACTAATAAAACTGCTGGGAAATTATTTAAATTTTCATCAATAATAATTTTTCTTGGTGTAATTTTTCCAAAATATCTAATTTTTTTAATTGTAATTTTAGCAATTTTAATTAGCGTTTATTCAATCATTTACTCCTACCTTCTATATCAAAAAATTACTAACCTTTAATATTTTCCCAAACAAGCACAGCAATATCCTTAACATTTATATTAACATTTTTCCTATTAACACCATCAGATATCATAACATTACAAAATGGACAAGATACAGAAATCATATGTGGTTCCTTATTTAACAATTCCTCAACTCTTTCTATATTTATTCTCTTTCCAATTTTCTCCTCCATCCACATTCTACCTCCCCCTGCTCCACAACAAAAGCTATTATCTTTACTTCTATCTGCCTCTATTAAATTTCCAATATAATTTATAATTTCTCTTGGTTGCTCAATTATATTATTATGCCTTGATAAATAGCAAGGGTCATGATAAATAATTTTTTGAGCATTTTTATTTAGTTTAATTTTCCCTTCTTTTATGAGATTTAATATAATTTCAGAATGATGATAAACCTCTACATTTAAACCAAAGGATGTATATTCATTTTTTATAGTATTATAGCAGTGGGGACAAATTGTAATAATTTTTTTAATAGAGTATTTTTGAAATGTTTGAATATTTTCAAATGCAAGTGTTTGAAATAAAAATTCATTACCTGTTCTTCTTGCACTATCACCAGTGCATTTTTCCTCATCTCCAAGAACAGCAAATTTAACATTAGCCTTATTTAATATATTAACTAATGCCTTAATTGTATTTTGAGCCTTGTTATCATAAACCCCAGCACATCCCATCCACAATAAATATTCAAACTCATATTTTGGATTTTCTTTTAAAATTACTACATTTAATTCCTTAGCAAATTTATATCTTTCATTCTTTGGAGCATTCCAGGGATTAAATTGATTTTCCATCCCTTTATAACTATTATTTAAACTACTTGGATAAATTCCATTTTCAAAAAGTCCCCTTCTATAATTTATTATTAAATCTAATTGATTTATACCTACGGGACAACTATGAACACAAGCTCCACAACTTGTGCAAGACCAAACTGCATCTTCACCCACTACTAATCCTAATAATTTATCTTCCTTTGTTTCTAAGTATTCAAAAGCATAATCCCTTGTATCAAGAACAATTTTCTTAGGGTCTAAGGGCTTTCCTGTTGCATAAGCAGGACAAACACTTGTGCACCTTCCACATATAGTGCAAGCATCTACCATTAATAATTTATACCAAGGCAAATCCTTTAAATAATGATAACCTGTCTTTATCTCCTCTTCACTTACATTTTCATTACTTAATAACTCAATTAAATTCTTATTTACATCATGTTTTGCACTTAGCTCCTTTTTATAAAAAATCAAATTTAATGTAGAGCTAAATATATGAAATAATTTTGAATAGGGAATATATCCAATAAATATCATTGTAGTCCAAGCATGAATATTCCAAATAATTTTATGCCAAAATGAAATTTCATATTCTGATAAATTATAAAACAATAAATGAGATAAAAAATAGCCAAAAAATGAAAATTTTTCAAATTCTGGCTTAAAGTAAGCAATCCTTAATGCTTCTAATAAAAATCCTTCAATAGCCAAAATTAGCAATAAAATTAAAATTACATTATCTTCAAATATATTTCTTAAAAATGTTGGAAGGAAGAAAGCTCTTCTTAATAATGCTAAAATAATTCCAAAAATTAAGAAAACACCTGCTAAATCTGAAATAAATGATAAAAATAAATAAAAATCTCCATAAATAAACTTAATTCCTAAATCCATTTGAATACCAACAAGAATTGTAGTTATTGTTAAAATAATCATAGCCCAAAATATAGGAACATGTGAAAACAAACCAAATTTCCTTTTAGAAACCTTATATTGAAATAAAACATTTTTTATAAATGAGCCTATATTTAAACTTATTCTCTCTTTCTTACCAAGAGCCCAAATCCTAAAATGTCTATAAAATCCATATATAAAAAAAGCAAGAGAAATTATAAAAGTTATATACATTAGAGCAAATTCAAAGTGAGATATATTCCATCCAAGTGGTCTTGTAATTTGCTCCATATTGTAAATTTTAAAGCTTTAAAATTTTAACTATGAAAATTTCTGTATCAGGAATTAGAGGAGTTTATCCTACACAAATGAATCCTTATAGTGCTTTAATTTGGACAAATGCATTTTGTAATTTCTTAGAAGGAAAAAATATTATTATATCAAGAGATACAAGATATTCTGGAAAAGTTTTATATCCAATTGTTTTAAATACTGCACTCTCTACTTGTAAAAATGTTTATTCACTTTCAATATGCCCAACACCAACAAGCTTATTTATAATAAAAGAACTAAATTTAGATGGTGGAATCATAATAACTGCAAGCCATAATCCAAGCGAATATAATGCATTAAAATTAGCTATAAAAAATAGATTTTTATTTGAAGAAGAGCTTGAAAAATTAAAAGAAAAATTGAATAATTTAGAATTTAGTAGTTGTATAGGAGAAGTAATTTATGCAGAAAATAGTTATAAAATTCATCTTGATAAAATTGTAGATTTTGTAGGTTTTAAATTATATAATAGTTCAATGAAAGTTGCTATTGATTGTGTGAATGGTGCTGGATATAAAGCATTTCCAGAGCTTCTTGAAAAATTTGGAATTAAAAATATTATTAAAATTAATTGTGATAATTCTGGTATTTTTACAAGAAATCCAGAACCGAGAAAGGAACATTTAAAACATTTAGAACAATTACTAAATGAATGTGATTTAGTATTTGCAACTGACCCTGATGGAGATAGATTATTATTTGGGGTTAAAAATTATGGTTTGCTTTCAGAAGAATATACCCTCTTAATTGGAATTTCTGAAATTCTTGAAAGGAAAAAAGGAGATATTGTTGTTAATTATTCTACAACAATGCTTGTTGAATTTATAGCTAAAAAATACAATGTTAATGTTATTCGCTCAAAAGTTGGTGAAGCAAATGTTCTTAAAAAAATTTATCAAACAAATAGTATTGTAGGTGGGGAAGGGAATGGTGGGGTTATATATCCTGCCTTTAATGAAACAAGAGATGGGCTTCTTTCAATGGGTTTAATTTTAAATAGTTATATTGAAGGGAGAATTTTTAAAATTTTAGATGAATTACCAAAAACATATTTTATAAAGGAAAAGGTAGAAAATTTTGAATTTGAAAAAATTAAAGAGATTTTTTTAAATGAATTTGGGGATTTTGAAAAGAATTTTGAAGATGGCTTATATTTAAGAAAAAATAATAGCTGGATACATATAAGAGCATCAAATACAGAACCAATTATTAGAGTTTATGCAGAAAGCCTTGAAAAAGAATTTGTAGATTATGTTAAAAGTTTAATAAAATGAGTTTTTTATTTAGTTTTATAGTGATAAATGAAGTGATGAATTATCCAAGTGATGAAAGTTGTGGAGAATTTGTTGAAATTTATAATAATTCAAGTGATACTATTTATTTAAATGGCTTTAAAATAATTGATGGAGAAGATATTGATTTTATTACAACTCTTCAAAATCCACCAAATTATATATCTTCAAGAACTTTCATATTACCTTATGAATATACGCTTATAATTGATCCTGATTACTTTTCTGGAAATTGTTCAGTTAATTATAATTTACAAGGAAATGTTTTAATAGTTGATGATGCATCAGTTGGAAATGGTATTGCAAAAAATGACAGCATTTATATATTAAATCAAAATAATGATACAATTGCAAAATTTCAAAAACCCATATTAAATATCCAAATGGGTTATTCTGTTGAAAGGATAAATTTTGATATAGATGAATGGGGGATTAGTAATGTTTTAAATGGAACTCCAAACTACCAAAATTCTATATTTTCAAATAGCTTGATAAAAGTTGATACTATTTTTATAGTTTCAAACATTTTAAAGATTATATTAAAGAATTTATCAAATTCCACATTTTCAGATAATATAAAAATCATATCAGGTGATACACTCAATTTTAACATAACTATAAATCCAAATAGCACTTATGAAATTGACTTAAATTTAAATACTTTAAAATCCATAAAGCTTGAAATTCTTTCTCAAAACTTCAATAAATTCTTTTATATTCCAATAACTTATCCAACTTTAATTATAAATGAAATTGAATATGATGCACAAGTTGAATGGTTTGAAATATATAACAATTCAGAAATAGAAGTTGATTTATCAAAATTTAAAATAAGAGATTTAGCAAAGAATGAATTTCATTTAAGTGGAAAAATTGCTCCAAAGGGATTTAAAGTTTTTAGAGCGGATAGTTTTCCAGATTTTATTACCCTTAATGATAACTATGAAAGTTTAATTTTACTTTCTGAATTTAATTTAATGTTTGATAGTGTTTATTATACATCTTCATATGGAGGAAAAGAAAATTATACACTTGAAAAAATAAATCCAAGTTTAAAAGGTTATTTAAGTGATAGTTGGAAAAGCTCACTTTATGAATTTGGAACACCAAATAAAGTAAATAGTGTTTATATTTCTGATAGCTCATTAAATTTAGAGATTTTTATTTCAAATAAAAGGGTTAAAAGAGGTGAGATTTTAACAATTTCAGCATATTTAAGTCAAAACGATGATATTGATGTTTATCTTTTTGATGATATTGGAAGGCTTATAAATAAGGTTTATAGTGTAAGAAATACAAATAGAGTAATTTTTAATTTAAATACTTCAAATTTAAGAGGAGGAATTTATATTATTCTGTTTAAAGGCACAAAATTTAATAAAAAAGCTTATTTTAGAATTGTTGAGTAAAAAATTCCAATGAAATATCCACCCATTTTGAAGAATGAGTAATTGCTCCAACTGAAATATAATCAACACCCAATAAAGCAATATCTCTTACATTATTTAAATTCACTCCACCTGAAACTTCAATTTTTAACTTTCCATTTACTAAATTCATAGCTTGTTTAATCATTTCTAAACTAAAATTATCAAGCATAACTATATCAATAGGATATTTTAAAACAATTTCCAATTCACTTAAATTTGAAACTTCAATTTCAATCTCTTT
>JAUQPS010000047.1 GCA_030550205.1 bacterium | reverse complement strand
ACTATTCTTTTGAAAAGCTATTGTCCCTTCAATAGTTATTTCTTTAAAAGATGTGCTTGATTTTACATTAAAAATGTTATATAATGAGCTATGCTCATGAGTTTCAGTTTCTTTTATTTTTCCATCAAATGGTATATTTATAGCTTTCTTTATAGTTTTTCCATCTACTTCAATAATAATTTGCCACTCTCCACTCATAGGAATAAACACTTTTCCCTCATAGTTTTTATTTAATTCAAATAATTCAGTCATTGCAGGCATTCCTGGCATTTCTGGCATAAATAGATATGCTTTAAATGAGCTTGGCTTTGGCTCTATTATAAATTTCACTTTATTTTCTCTCTCTTTAAGCTTTCCATCACTCGTCAAAAGCTCTATCTTATATCCACTTTCTTCAATTTTCAAAACACTAATATACTTTTGAGAGCAACCAAAAAGCAACAAAATTGTCAAGATCCTGAACATATGAAAATTTTAAAGCTTCTTTGAAGGGAAATATATAAAACCAAGAGTAAAGTAAAAGCCCACATTTGAAAAATTGAAAAAACAAAAGGTCCTAACCAGGTCCAAATCCTTATCTACATCAATAGCACTGAATAATGGCAATCATACAAGGGATATTCCAAAATCTGATTTATCTGTTAATCCATATCTTGTCAAAAAAGCAGAAATAGGTAACATCTAATTAAAGCTTTTCAAAATATGAATTTAATTCAAAAACTTTTAAAGTCGCTCTATATTTTGCTTTTCTTATTTCAAGTTCTAAGCTTAAAATTTCATTTAATAATTCATAATATTCAACAAGGCTCATTTCATTTGAAAATTTATAATCTGATAATATAGAATTTAGCGTTTTTTCAAGCTCCTCCTTTTGTTTCTTATAATTTTCATATTCTAAAACATATCGCTCATAATCTTTTTCAATTTCATAAAACTTTGTCTCTAAAAAATCTTTTAAAGAATTTAAATAGTTTTCTTTACTTTCCGATTCTTCCTTATTCTTTCTTATCTCATTTAATGGATAAATAGGTATTGAAAAACTTAACATAAATCCATATGTATTATCAGTTCTTCTTAAAATGGATGGTTTTATAGAAGGGAGAAATTTTAGATAACTCGCTTTTAAATAATTTTTATTTGAGTTTAACTCATATTCCATAGCCTTATAATCTATTGCTTGCTCAATACTATAAGAGTTTAATTTTGGAATTTCTAAAACATCTTCAATACTATCTATTTTTGTATAAAAATTTAGCTTATTTATATATCTTTCATAATCAATTTCAAGACTTTTTAACCTTGTTTTCAAATTTATAATTTTTGATTGATTTAATATGAGTTTTGATATAGTATGAGTTTTTGAATACTTGTGCTCTGCTTCAAGTAAGTTTTGAATTTTCAAATAATTTTCTAAAATTCTTTTTTGAATTTCAATTTCTGACTTTATTTCCAAAGCTTCCAAATAATCCTCAATTGCATTAAATATAAACTCATTTTTCTCTTTAACAAAATTGTAAATTTTAGAATTTATTTCATTCCTATAACCTCTATCTTCAAATAAAATTGATGGACTTATTTCGTATCCTATGCTTATATAACCATTTTCAAACATTGAATTATATTCAAACATTAAATTTGAATTTGTTATTAAGTTCCATTTTGAGATATTTAAAGCGTTAATTTGTTTATTATAAAAACTTAATTGATAATGTTTTTTTATTTGATTTATAAATTCTTCAAGCGTTAAACTTAATATTAAAAAAATCACAATTAAATTAACTTCTCGTATTCATCTGCACTTAACAGCTCATTTATTTCACTCTCATTTAAAATTTTTACTTTTGCTATCCAACCTTCATTATATGGGTCTTGATTTATCTTTTCAGGATTTGTTTTTAAGACTTCATTTACTTCAATAACCTCACAAGTAACAGGAGCATATATATCTGCAGCAGTTTTTACCGCTTCAACAGTAGCCATAGCTTCACCTTTCTGATATTTTTGATTTAGCTTTGGAAGTTCAACATATACAATATCTCCAAGCTGACTTTGGGCATAATCTGTAATTCCTACAAAAGCAAAATCCTTTTCTATCCTTAACCATTCGTGCTCTTTTGTATATTTTAGCTCCTTTGGTATGTTTGCCATTTTGAAAATTTTAATGCTTACTTTGAAGGAAGATATATAAAACCAAATGTGTAAGAAAAACCTAAGGCTGGTAAAAATGCCTGGTCTTTAAGAGTTTGAATTTGAGATATAGGAATTATAAAATCAAATTCAGGAGCAAACTTAAAACTTCCCTTACCAAGTGTAAAACCAAGAAATAAAGACGTAAAAGCAAAGGAAGTGCTTTCACGCTTCCAAACATCCTGATTATTTTCTCTATATCTTGTATATTGAGAATAAGTGGCGTAATTTATCCTTCCGCCAAAGAAAACTCTTTCATTCCCAAAACTTAATCCGACAAAAGGTAATACAAAATATGGATTGCGAACATCAAAGAAATCACCAAACCAAACCCAAAAACCACTGCCTATATCAATAGCACTTAATAATCCAGTATTAGTAATTTGATACTTATAATCTACATAGTTTGTCCCAAAAAAGAATGGAAATCCTACAAATGAAAATCCAATATCAGAATTATCTGATAATCCATATCTAAAAGAGAAAGTAGGAACTGTTATAGGAGGAAGCTCATAAAGTGTATCAGGTGAGAAAAATCCAGAAAGTGAAAATCCAAAGCTAATATCATCCTTTGGTGTTGTTACAGGGGTTTGATATGTGCTTACCGCTATACATCCTGAAAGAAAAGAAATCAAAAAAATTCCACGCATTTTAAAATTTTAAAGCATTTTTCTAAATAAATACCAAAATAAAATACAACTTATTAAGCTAAAACTACTTATAAATAACCACATTAAAATATGATTGAACTTAAACAAATCCATAGCAAAACCACCTATCATTGGACCTATTGCCCATCCAAAACCTTGAAATAATCCAAAGAATCCTATAAAACTTCCAATTCTATCTTTATTAGCAAGAATGCTAGCAATAGATTGAGCGGAAGGAACAGAGAACATTTCAGAAATTGTAATTATTATAACGGAAATTAATAAGTGATAAAAGTTGTTTGCAAAGCCGAGTGTAAAATATCCTACAAAATAAAAAAATGTTCCAATTATTAAAGCTCTCTTTTCATTAATTTTCTCAATATAATTTGAAATAGGAATTTGCAAAAATACAACTAACAAACCATTTATTGCATAAAGGATACCAAGCTCACTTTTTGAGATATTAATATAATTTGTTGAATATACAGAAAGGGTTGAAATAAGTTGGGACATAGTAATAAAGAATCCAATAGAAAAAACTGAAAATAAAATAAATGTTCTATTTTCTAAAATTTCCTTAATTGGAAATTCAAATGTTTTTGAAGTTCTACCAACATTTGGAACTGTAAGATTTAGCATTATTGCAGATAAAATAGTAGCCATAAAAGATATAAAAAATAATAATGAATAAGATTTTGTAGCAATAATTCCACCAATTGCTGGACCAAGAGCCCATCCCAAATTAACTCCAACCCTATTTATACTATATGCAAAACTTCTCTCTTCTTCCTTACTTAATTGAGCTACAATTGTATCTAAATTTGACATATTTATGCTAAAAAATAGGGAGTTTAAAATTAACAATGGTATAAAAAATTTGTAATCTATATTAAAAGCTATAATTAAACTAATTGAAAGGAATATAAATGACCTTATAAAAAATGAAAAAACTAAAACATTTTTTGACCCAAAATAATCCGAAAGCATTCCCCCCAAAATCCTTCCTACAATTCCAAAAATTGTTGAAATTCCAAGTATTGAACCAATTAAACTCATAGAAAGATTTTTTACTTCATAAAGATAAATTGACAAAAATGGAAATGCAACTGAATAACCAAACGCCATAATTAAACGAGCAAATACTAAACTCAAAATATCCCTATTCATCTTTTAAAGTGATTTTACCTTATCTCTTATCCACTTTATATAATAAATTAAGGCATTTAATTCATCCTCGGTTATATATCCTTCATAAGCAGGCATTTTTATAACTTGTCTCTCCATTACAAAATTTATAAATTTTAATCTATTTATTTTTCCTTTCAATATCCATTCCCTTAATTCATCATCATTTTTTACTAATTTATCAAAATGCTCATCATCCCAACCTGGAATATACCCCTTTAATGAATTTGGATTTGGCATTCCACCAAGTCCATAATCTCCATGACATCCAAAACAACCTAAATTTTTAGCAATTAAATATCCTTTCATTGCTATACTATCATCTATATTTATAAATCCCATCAAAACTTTTAAATAAACTAATAAATCCTTTAATTCATCATCTTTTATAATTCCTTTATATCTTGGCATTTTGATTAAACCTTATGTTTTTTTATTTGATTTATAAATTCTTCAAGCGTTAAACTTAATATTAAAAAAATCACAATTAAATTAACTTCTCGTATTCATCTGCACTTAACAGCTCATTTATTTCACTCTCATTTAAAATTTTTACTTTTGCTATCCAACCTTCATTATATGGGTCTTGATTTATCTTTTCAGGATTTGTTTTTAAGACTTCATTTACTTCAATAACCTCACAAGTAACAGGAGCATATATATCTGCAGCAGTTTTTACCGCTTCAACAGTAGCCATAGCTTCACCTTTCTGATATTTTTGATTTAGCTTTGGAAGTTCAACATATACAATATCTCCAAGCTGACTTTGGGCATAATCTGTAATTCCTACAAAAGCAAAATCCTTTTCTATCCTTAACCATTCGTGCTCTTTTGTATATTTTAGCTCCTTTGGTATGTTTGCCATTTTGAAAATTTTAATGCTTACTTTGAAGGAAGATATATAAAACCAAATGTGTAAGAAAAACCTAAGGCTGGTAAAAATGCCTGGTCTTTAAGAGTTTGAATTTGAGATATAGGAATTATAAAATCAAATTCAGGAGCAAACTTAAAACTTCCCTTACCAAGTGTAAAACCAAGAAATAAAGACGTAAAAGCAAAGGAAGTGCTTTCACGCTTCCAAACATCCTGATTATTTTCTCTATATCTTGTATATTGAGAATAAGTGGCGTAATTTATCCTTCCGCCAAAGAAAACTCTTTCATTCCCAAAACTTAATCCGACAAAAGGTAATACAAAATATGGATTGCGAACATCAAAGAAATCACCAAACCAAACCCAAAAACCACTGCCTATATCAATAGCACTTAATAATCCAGTATTAGTAATTTGATACTTATAATCTACATAGTTTGTCCCAAAAAAGAATGGAAATCCTACAAATGAAAATCCAATATCAGAATTATCTGATAATCCATATCTAAAAGAGAAAGTAGGAACTGTTATAGGAGGAAGCTCATAAAGTGTATCAGGTGAGAAAAATCCAGAAAGTGAAAATCCAAAGCTAATATCATCCTTTGGTGTTGTTACAGGGGTTTGATATGTGCTTACCGCTATACATCCTGAAAGAAAAGAAATCAAAAAAATTCCACGCATTTTAAAATTTTAAAGCATTTTTCTAAATAAATACCAAAATAAAATACAACTTATTAAGCTAAAACTACTTATAAATAACCACATTAAAATATGATTGAACTTAAACAAATCCATAGCAAAACCACCTATCATTGGACCTATTGCCCATCCAAAACCTTGAAATAATCCAAAGAATCCTATAAAACTTCCAATTCTATCTTTATTAGCAAGAATGCTAGCAATAGATTGAGCGGAAGGAACAGAGAACATTTCAGAAATTGTAATTATTATAACGGAAATTAATAAGTGATAAAAGTTGTTTGCAAAGCCGAGTGTAAAATATCCTACAAAATAAAAAAATGTTCCAATTATTAAAGCTCTCTTTTCATTAATTTTCTCAATATAATTTGAAATAGGAATTTGCAAAAATACAACTAACAAACCATTTATTGCATAAAGGATACCAAGCTCACTTTTTGAGATATTAATATAATTTGTTGAATATACAGAAAGGGTTGAAATAAGTTGGGACATAGTAATAAAGAATCCAATAGAAAAAACTGAAAATAAAATAAATGTTCTATTTTCTAAAATTTCCTTAATTGGAAATTCAAATGTTTTTGAAGTTCTACCAACATTTGGAACTGTAAGATTTAGCATTATTGCAGATAAAATAGTAGCCATAAAAGATATAAAAAATAATAATGAATAAGATTTTGTAGCAATAATTCCACCAATTGCTGGACCAAGAGCCCATCCCAAATTAACTCCAACCCTATTTATACTATATGCAAAACTTCTCTCTTCTTCCTTACTTAATTGAGCTACAATTGTATCTAAATTTGACATATTTATGCTAAAAAATAGGGAGTTTAAAATTAACAATGGTATAAAAAATTTGTAATCTATATTAAAAGCTATAATTAAACTAATTGAAAGGAATATAAATGACCTTATAAAAAATGAAAAAACTAAAACATTTTTTGACCCAAAATAATCCGAAAGCATTCCCCCCAAAATCCTTCCTACAATTCCAAAAATTGTTGAAATTCCAAGTATTGAACCAATTAAACTCATAGAAAGATTTTTTACTTCATAAAGATAAATTGACAAAAATGGAAATGCAACTGAATAACCAAACGCCATAATTAAACGAGCAAATACTAAACTCAAAATATCCCTATTCATCTTTTAAAGTGATTTTACCTTATCTCTTATCCACTTTATATAATAAATTAAGGCATTTAATTCATCCTCGGTTATATATCCTTCATAAGCAGGCATTTTTATAACTTGTCTCTCCATTACAAAATTTATAAATTTTAATCTATTTATTTTTCCTTTCAATATCCATTCCCTTAATTCATCATCATTTTTTACTAATTTATCAAAATGCTCATCATCCCAACCTGGAATATACCCCTTTAATGAATTTGGATTTGGCATTCCACCAAGTCCATAATCTCCATGACATCCAAAACAACCTAAATTTTTAGCAATTAAATATCCTTTCATTGCTATACTATCATCTATATTTATAAATCCCATCAAAACTTTTAAATAAACTAATAAATCCTTTAATTCATCATCTTTTATAATTCCTTTATATCTTGGCATTTTGATTAAACCTTTATTATTTATTTCTCTATTTAAGGGCTTTGAATATAATATCCACTCTTTTATTTCAGATGTATCTTTTATATACATCATTTGAACATCTGCCTGCCATGGAGGAATTTCATCATATTTATAACCTGGATTTTTAATCCCTCCTATTCCTTCAAATCCATGACAATTAAAACATCCATATTTAAATGCTATTAAGCGCCCCCTATAAACTGCACTATATGTAGGCTTTTTTATAAAGTAAATAACAAAAATGATAATTAAAGTAAAAACAATTAAAAAAACAAAAAAAATTAACTTTTTATTCAAGGGGGAAATCCCCCTATTTCTTAGAAGGTTGAACTGAACTTATAACAATACCTTGCAAACCATTCCTATTATAAAGTGTTCCCTTTACTTTTACAATTTGAGCAGCATAATTTTTTATCTCTTCATATGGCTTTGGATTATTATGATCCTCTACAATAAGATATAGCTTTCCATCAGATGTAATAACTCCAATTGGAGCACCACCCTTTATACACATCTCAGCACATTTCTTATGACCCTCTCCACGAGCACCCTCATGAATATAGCAGGCAAGATCGAGAACCTCGCCCTCTACCTCTATTACCTTACCCTCATCAGCAAATAAAAAAGTTAAAAGAAGCATTTTAAAATTTTAAGGGATAACTTTAAAATTCTAAAACTTATGGAAGTTAATATCTTTACTTCATTTATAGCAGGATTTTTATCATTCCTTTCACCTTGCGTATTTCCTTTAATTCCAGCATACATTTCTTATATATCTGGTATTTCCGTTAAAGATTTGAGTGGTTCAAGAATTTCAATAAATACAATTTTAAACCTTATTTCATTTATATTTGGATTTTCAATTATATTTATTCTATTTGGAGCAAGTGCTACTTTTATTGGTCAATTATTATCAGAAAACAAACTTTTGATTTCGAAATTCGCAGGACTTATAGTTATTATATTTGGATTTCACTTCATTGGCATTTTAAAAATAAAGAAAAATTATGAAGTTAAAAATTATATTAAAACTATTTTTTGGCTTGTTTTAATAGCAATCATTATCTTAACTTACATCTTTATAAAAAACTGGATATTTTTAGCAATTTCACTTTTACTTGTTATAATTTTTAATTACTTTAACTTAATTGATTTTGATTTTTTAAATTATGAGAAAAGATTTCAATTAAATTCAAGAAGAGTGGGAATATTACCATCCTTTATTCTTGGAAGTTCATTTGCTTTTGGTTGGACACCTTGTATAGGGCCTATTTTAGCAAGTATATTATCCTTAGCAGCAATTCAAGAAACAGTTTTTCAAGGAATTATACTTTTGACATTTTACTCCTTAGGCCTTGCAATCCCATTTTTTATAGCGGGTGTATTAACAGATTTATTATTAAGAAGCTCAAAATTCATTAGAAAATTTTTTAAAGTTATTGAAATTCTCTCTGGATTATTATTAATTATCCTTGGTGTTCTAATTTATAATAATTCTCTTCTATTTTTATCATCTCTTACATTTTAAAAACTTATACTTTAAAATTTTCAAAGAAGCCGAGGTGATAGTTTATGAGGATTATAAATGTAACGTTTATTACACTGATAGGTTTAAGCGTTTTCTTTGGTTTTGTAAATTTCGGTTATAGCTGGATAATCTCACTTGGATTTGCTACTTTATCTTCTGTAATATCTTATATTATTGCAAATTACATATCAAAAAGAAAGCTCAAAGTAGTTATTTCATTTTCTATTGCTCTTGCCATTGCTCTTATTATAGCGAATCTTATTGCTTCCATTATTGCAAAATTCACGCCATCTATAATACACAGCTATATTTATTTAACTTTAAATCTGCTTTTTATATACATTTTCTTTTCCTTTACTTATCAAAAGAGAAAAGATTTAAAATTTGGTGAAATGGTTAGCTTTTTACAAAGGGATTTTACTGATGTTCTTGGAAGACCAAAGCTGGTAGATACAAGTGCTTTGATAGATGGAAGAATTTTAGAATTAGCAAAAGAGGGTCTATTAGAAGGTGAATTACTTATACCTAAGTTTGTGATAGGAGAAGTTCAACATATTGCTGATTCCTTAGATCCTTTAAGAAGAGAGAAAGGAAGAAGAGGGCTTAGTGTTCTTGAAGGTTTAAAGCAATTATCTGGAAAAGCAATTAAAGTTGAAATCATTCCAGATAATCCAAGAAATAGAGAAGTAGATCATAGACTAATAAATATAGCAAGGGCAAGAAGAGTTCCAATTATAACAACAGATTATAATTTACAAAAATTAGCAGAAATTCAAGGCGTTGAAGTAATAAATTTAAATAAAGTAACGAAAGCTCTTGCTCCTCCTGTAATGCTTGGAGATAAACTAAAAATAAAAATTGTTAGAGAAGGGAAAGAGCCTGATCAAGGTATTGGTTATCTTGATGATGGAACTATGGTAGTTGTTGATCATGCAAGAAAGTATATGGGTAAGGAAATTGAAATTGAAGTTGTATCAATATATCAAACAGATACAGGAAGAATTATATTTGGAAGAAAACAAGAGGAAATAAAAATTTGAGTATATACATTCATCCAAGTGCTAAAATAGGCAAAGATGTTGAAATAGGTGATAATTCATATATAGGAGAAAATGTAATAATTGGAGATGGAACAAAAATTGGAAGAAATGTAATTATTGAAGGACCTGTTATAATTGGAAAAAATAATAAAATTTTTCATAATGTGGTAATTGGACTTGAGCCACAAGATGTTAAATATAAAGGAGAAAAAACTGTTGTAGAAATTGGCGATAATAATATAATTAGAGAATTTGTAACAATTCATAAATCCACAGGTGAAGGAAATAAAACAACCATTGGAAATAACAATTACATAATGGCTTATGCTCATATTGCTCATAATTGTAAAATTGGGAATGGAACAATTATTGTGAATATGGCTCAACTAGCAGGACATGTAGAAGTTGGAGATTATGCATATATATCTGGACTTGTAGGTGTTCATCAATATACAAGGATAGGTGCTTATAGTATTATAAGTGGAATGTCAAGAATAAATCAAGATGTTCTACCATTTTCTATGGTGGAGGGGAATCCCGCATATTTAATAGGAATAAATTTAGTAGGTTTAAGAAGAAGAGGTTTTTCAGAAGATAGAATAAACTTAATATCACAAGCATTTAAAATTATTAAAAATCCAAAATATAATCTAAAAGATGCTCTTGAAGAAATAAAAAAACTACCTCAAAATGAAGATATTAAAATGCTTATAGATTTTATTGAAAATTCAAAAAGGGGAATTATTAAAAGAACAAGATTAGAAAATACCGAAAATAGCTAAAACATTATTAACAGAATGATTATTAATCAAATAATTATAAGCCCTTTGTGTAATTTCTTCTCTTAATTTTTCATTTTCAATAATTTCTTTAATGACTTTTATTGCATTCTCTAAATCTCCTACTAAAAAACCAATTTTATAATTTTTTAAAATATCATCTGGATCTACGGAAATTGA
>JAUQPS010000046.1 GCA_030550205.1 bacterium | reverse complement strand
AGGGAATTGTTTCAAGAGTTTATTCTCATAATACATTAATTGAGCTTTCAAAATACACAGATATTCCTGTTATTAATGCATTGTCTGACCTAGAGCATCCTTGTCAAGCTTTGGCAGATTTTCTTACGATTTTTGAAATTACAAATTTTTCAAATGATTTTACATTAGCTTTTATAGGTGATGGAAATAATGTATGTCATTCTTTAATGTTAATTTCTGCTTATTTTGGAAATAGATTTATATGGGCTGGTCCAAATAATTATGAACCAAAGAAGGAAATTGTTGAAAAAGCTTTTGAAATTTCTAAGAAAACAAATGCAAAAATAGAAATTGTAAATGATGTAATTTATGCTATAAAAAATAGTAATTTTATATATACTGATGTTTGGGCAAGTATGGGACAAGAAGCTGAAGCGGAAGAAAGGAAAAAAATTTTTAAAAATTATCAATTAAATAGTGATATTTTAAAATATGCTCCTAAGGATTATAGGATTATGCATTGTCTTCCTGCTCATAGAGATGAAGAAATAACAGATGAAGTCATAGAGAGTGAAAATTCAATAGTTTTTGAACAAGCAGAAAATAGATTACATGCTCAAAAAGGATTGTTAGCTATAATATATAGTTATTAATTATTACCACCTTCCAGTTGCTCCTCCTCCACCAGAAGAGCTACCTCCAAATCCACTTCCTGAAAATCCTCCACCACTTCGATAGCCACTTCTAACGGGTTTTCCAATAGCCATTATCATACCTCCAGTTATTCCAAAAAAGAGAAGACCAAATATAGCTCCAAAAATAGATATAGATGCAATAATAAAGGATATAAATGTGAGGAAGAAAGCTAATAAAACTAAAAGATTTATTAAATTTCTTATTAAATATCTTTTTGTTTTATCAAGTTTCTTTTTTATAATTACTGATAAAATGCCTATCCAAAATCCGACGGTTATTCCGACAGGAAAAGCTAAAATAACGTTTTTTATTTGTTTTTCTAAGTTTTTTTCTAACATTGCTAAAATAAAAAATATAGAGCTTAAAAATGTTAAAATAATGGCAATTCTTACTCCTGATGTAGGCTTTTGAGTAAAATCAAATTGCATAATAAAGAGAATAATAAAGAAAAAGAGAAAAAAGTAAATAATAAAAAAAGTGAAGAAAAATCATTTGGCTCACTTATTTCCTTTTCACCTAAAATTCTCTTTTCAATTTCATTTATAGCACTCTTTAACCCAAGATAATAATCCCCCTCTCTAAAATATGGCACTATATTATTTCTAATAATCTCGCCAGCTATTCCAATCTGTTATTACTTCTTCAAGCCCATAACCAACCTCAATTCTAATTAACCTCTCTTTAATTGAAACTAGTATTAAGATACCATTATCTTTTCCTTTTTTACCAATTCCCCATTTCTCAAATAATAAATTTGCATATTCTTCAATAGGATAACCAATAGAGTCAAATATAGCAATAGCTATTTCAACACTTGTTTTATTTTCAATTTCTCTTAAATGATTTTCTAAATCTTCCTTCTGTCTTTGATTTAATATATGTGCATAATCATTTAAAAATCCAGTAGGTTCTGGAAATGTTTGTGATAAAATAAAAAATAAAAACATTTTAAAATTCAATAATATATCTTGCTCTTAACCTCTCAACATCAATTATTTTCTTAACATTTAAAACTGCTTTTTCTAAATCATCATTCATAACCCAATAATCATATTCCCATCTATAATTCATTTCAATATCAATTAAAGATATTCTCTTTTCTAACTCTTCCTTGCTCAAATCCCCCCTTAACTTTAATCTTCTTATTACCTCATCTTTACTTGGGGGTATTAAAAAAATACTAATTACTCTGCCAAAGAAATTTCTTTCAACATTCCTTTTTCCTTGGACATCTATATCCATAATAATATCTTTGTTTTTACTTAAATTTTCAATAATTGGTTTTTTTAATGTTCCATAAAACTTTCCATATATTTCTGCCCATTCTAAAAATTCATCATTTTCAATTTTTTTCAAAAATTCTTCCTTACTTATAAATATATAATCAACTCCATCTATTTCATAAGCTCTTTTTTCTCTTGTTGTAACTGAAACAGAATAATATAAATTCTCATCTAGCTCTATAAGTTTTTTGCATATTGTAGTTTTTCCACTTCCAGAAACGCCAGAAATAATTATTATAAAATTTTGATATTTCATAATTTTGGACCAGCTTCTATTATCTCTTTATTTACTTCAAACTTTTTGATATTTTCAATAAACATTTTTGCAAGTTTTTTGGCATTTTCAAAATAATCTAATTCTTTCCAACTATTTTGTGGATAAAATATCCATTCAGGAATATCTAGAATTTTCTTTGGAACTAATAAACCAAATATAGGAAATTCATAAAATTCTCCATCACCACTATTAATAGCCCAATCTATCATTTTCCTTGTATAAGTTATATCAATTCTATTTCCAATTCCATATGGACCCCCAAACCATCCTGTATTTACTAACCATATATTTGGTTTATATTTTTCTATTTTCTCTTTAAGCATATTTGCATATAAAATAGGTTTATGAACTAAAAATGGTGCTCCAAAACAAGCAGAAAATGTAGCACTTGGTTCTTTAACCCCTCTTTCTGTTCCCGCTAATTTTGCAGTATAGCCAGAAAGGAAATAAAATAATGCTTGCTCTTTTGTTAATTTGGCAATAGGAGGTAAAATTCCAAAAGCATCAGCGGATAAGAAAAATATATTCTTAGGATGCCCTGCCTTTCCTTCTAATTTTACATTATCTAAAAATTCAATAGGATAACTTGACCTTGTATTTTCTGTTTTTAAATCGCTATCAAAATCAACACTTCTATCTTCTCTTAATATCACATTTTCTAAAATTGCTCCAAATTTTGTAGATGCTTTATATATTCCAGGTTCTTTCTCTTTTGATATTCTAATAACTTTTGCATAACATCCACCTTCAAAATTAAAAATTCCTTCATCTGACCAACCATGCTCATCATCTCCTATTAAAGGTCTATTTATATCCGTAGATAGTGAAGTTTTTCCAGTTCCTGAAAGTCCAAAGAAAAGCGCACTATCACCTTTTTGCCCGACATTTGCTCCACAATGCATAGATAAAACTCCAATTTTTGGATAATAATAATTTAAAAATGTAAAAACAGATTTTTTAATTTCTCCTGCATAGGATGTTCCTCCAATTAAAATAATTCTTTTTGAAAGATGAAGTATAATAAAAACTTCACTTCTTGTTTTGTGAATTTGAGGATTTGCTTTAAAGTTAGGTGCATGATAAATAATGATATCTGGCTTAAAATCAATCAATTGACCATTATTTGGTCTAATAAACATGTTTCTTGCAAATAAAGCATGCCAAGGACTTTCTGTAATAACTCTTAATTTTAATCTATATTTTTCATCTGCACCTACAAATAAATCTTGAATATAAACATCTTTTGAATCTAAGTAATTTTTTACTTCATTTAAAAGTTTATTAAAATTTTCCTCATCAAAAGGTTGATTTACATCTCCCCACCATACATCATCTTTTGTTTCTTCTTCATAAACGATAAATTTATCTTTTGGTGATCTTCCTGTATATGGTGTTGTATCTACTACAAGAGAACCATCATTTGATAAAAGTGCTAAATTTCTTTTTAAACTTTCTTCATAAAGTTCAGCAATTGATAAGTTGTATTTCATAGCTTTAAAATTTTAAAGTCTATGTTAAAGCTAACTAATAAAGTTGAATATGGAATTAGAGCACTTATAAGATTATATTTAAATGGGCATTTAACTACAAAGGAATTATCAAATATTGAACTTATTCCCGAACCTTTTTTAGAAAGAATAATGATAGAGCTTAAAAATGCAGGTATTGTTGAAGGTAAAAGGGGTCCAAGGGGTGGATATTATTTAAAAAAGGAACCAGAAGAAATAAAAATTTTGGATTTAATTGAAGTGCTTGAAGGAAAATTTAATGTTGTGAAATGTATAGATGATGAAAGTAGTTGTAGTTTCGTATCATTATGTCTTATGAAAGGATTTTGGAGAAAAGTTAATAAGCAATTTTATGATTTTTTATCAAAAACTTCATTAAGAGATATAATTGATGAGATTATGCCCCCAAAGGGGGCATAGTTTTTATTTAGGAGATACAATATAGCAATTTTCTATATTATATGTATTTTCTTTTGGTGTCTCTAATTGAATTTCCATATTTCCATCTTTTATATGTTGAACCTTTTCAACCCCCAAGTTTATTTTTATGTCTTCTTTTATGCACACTTGCTTATTTTTTACCTCGGGGGCACTTACCTTATACTCATAAGGTTCATTTAAGTTTATTTTCTTTTGTATCTTTATATCATCTACCGCTAATAACATCAATAAACTCATATCCGCTACCTCCTTTTTGGAAAATTACTTTGAAAAGGTTGAAAATTTTAAAGCATATTTTGAAATTTTTCTAATTTAATTTAAATTAAAACTTTAAAATTTTAAAATTATGCTCACTATAAGAATTTTAATTTTAAGTGTGCTTTTTATTGCTTGTTCAAAATCTACACAACCTTTAACACCATCTGGTATTAGTGTTTCCAGCAATTCATTTACTAATGGTGGTCAAATACCTGTAAAATATACTTGTGATGGTCAAGATATTTCAGTTCATATAAAGTGGTCAAATTATCCCCAAGAAACAAAAAGTTTTGTTCTAATAATGAGTGATCCAGATGCTCCCGGTAGCACTTTTTATCATTGGATATTATATGATATCCCTGCGAATATAAATGAGATACAAGAAGGTCAAAGTGTAGGAGTTAAAGGAAGGAATGATTTTGGTAATTTGGGTTATAATGGACCTTGCCCCCCATCTGTTGATCCAGCTCATAGGTATTATATTACAATTTATGCTTTAAATGTTCAAAGTTTAGCTCTTAATCAAGGCGCTAATGCTAATCAAGTTTTACAAGCTATGGAAGGAAAAATTATTACAAAAGGACAAATTTATGGAACTTATAAAAGATAAAACTTGATTTTGCTTTTTATTAATAGTGTTAGTATAGATACATTACATCCATTTTTTTATGTAGGTTTAAAATATCTTGGAATTAAATATAAATATGGTGGAAATGATACAACAGGTATGGATTGTAGTGGATTTGTATATAATGTTTTAAAAGAGTTTGGAATAAAGGCTCCAAGAACTTCAAAAGATTATATTAATTTTGGGAAGAATGTTCCAATTGACAGTATAAAGCCAGGAGATATACTTATATTTAGTTTTAAGGAGCAATATGACCATGTTGGAATTTATATTGGAGATAATAAGATAATTCATGCATCTTCAAAAAGAGGAGTAATAATTGAGGACTTAAAGTATATATACAATTATATTAAAATGGCAAGGAGGATAAATTTTTACTAAAGAATGAGCTTTAAAATTTTAAAACTATGAAAGGGGGTTATATTGCTATAATAGGTAAGCCTAATGTAGGGAAATCAAGCCTTTTGAATATGTTAATTGAAGAGAAAATATCTTCTGTAAGTCCAAAACCTCAAACAACAAGATTTAATATTATGGGAATTTTAAATTATAAAGATGCTCAAATGATTTTTATTGATACACCAGGAATAATGAAAAAATTAAAAGATAAGCTTGATGAATTTTCATTATCTGAAATTAAGAAAGCAATTGAAGATGCAGATTTAATAGTATTATTAGTGGAACCAAAATTACCAGATGAAGAAGATTTAAAAATTATAGATTTGATTAAAACTTTTAATAAGCCTGTAATTCTTGCTATAAATAAAATTGATTTAGTAAAGGATAAGAGAGAACTTTTGCCAATTATGGAAAATTATTCAAAAATTTTTGATTTTAAAGAAGTTATTCCAATAAGTGTTTTGTATAGAGATGGAATATATATTCTATTAGATGAGATATTGAAATACTTACCAAATTTAGAACAGCCTTATTATGAAGAAGATATAATAACTGATAAACCTTTAAGAATTTTGGTAGCTGAAATTATTAGGGAAAAAATTTATCTTCTTTATAAAGATGAAATACCTTATGCAAGTGCTGTAAAAGTTGAAGAATTTATAGACCCAGAAGAGCATCCAGAACAAAAACGAGATAAAGTTTATATTAGGGCAGTAATTTATGTAGAAAAGGATTCTCAAAAGGGGATAATTATTGGTGAAGGGGGGAAGAAAATTAAAGAGCTTGGAACAATTGCAAGGAAAGAAATTGAAAGATTAATTAAAAAGCCTGTTTATTTAGAATTATGGGTTAAAGTTAAAGAGCATTGGAGGAGGAATGAGAGCTTTATAAGGTCTTTACAAAGCTTATAAATGTTCTTTATACCATTTTTAATTTTTAAAAATACTTATTGGACTATTGATAATTACCTTCAAAGAATTGCTGATAGTGTTTTAATTGCCCATAGTAAATTTTATAAGTATTCTGCAATTTTATTGGCGGATGTTCAAAGTGGTAGAATTTTGGTTGCAAGTTGTTATAGAGATAATAAATTTGATTACAATGTATGTTTTAATGAAAAATTTCCAGCAGCTTCTTTATTTAAAATAGTTACAGCGATTGCTAGTATAGAAGTTCTAAATTTAAATCCTGATGATGAAATTTATTTTTATGGTAGAGTTTATAGTGAAATGCCACACATCTGGTTAGCTAATTATCCAAATAGGAAACAATCTTTTAAAGTTGCTTTTGGACTTTCAAATAATCCTATTTTTGGAAAGTTAGCTATACTTGTTGGTAGTTGGAATTTATATAATTTATGGTAAAAATATGTTTTTTGATGTAATATATCCTAAGGATGATTTTTCTTGTGCACTTATGGGAGCAGGTTTTATAAATAGCTATATTAAGCCAATTGATGCTTTAAGGTTAATAACCTCTATTGCAAATAAAGGGATTGTTAAATCTCTTACGCTAATTGACTCTATCCCTGGATTTTATTATTATGCTACAAGAAATGAGGGTTATATTATGAAAGAAGAAACATTTTTAAAGTTAAAGGAATTGTTTAGAGAGACTGTTAGGACTGGAACTGCAAGTAAGTTTTTAAAAGATTATGATGTTGGAGGAAAAACAGGTTCATTATCTGATAGATTACATAATGGATATATTAAATGGTTTGTAGGTTTTTTGCCTGTTGATGAACCAAAGTATGCTTTTGTAAGTATGAGTGTTGAGAAAGTTCATTATAGAAAACTTTCCCCAATAGCAAATATAAAACCAATTATAGAATTGCTTAAAGAGCATGGAACAATTTTTTGAAGTTAAAAATAATTTAATATCAGGTGCTATTAAAGTATAGCCAACTTCTAAATAAAGTTATAACTATATTGATTATTTTCTACCTTGGAGCAAAGTATTACTTTATGCGTGAATATAGGAGCATATAATCTAAAGGCAATAGTATTGAGGGAATTAAAGCGGTATAGTAAAGCTCTTGAATACATTGATAAAGCTATTGAATTAGAGCCAAATGTGATATTTTTTTTGGAATAATAAATCACTTATATTATCCGATATAGGATTTTATGATGCAGCTATTGAGTGTGAGAATAAGGTTCTTGAAATAAATCATGAAGATTTGTTTGCTTTAAGAAATAAAGCTAGTATATTAGAAAAAAGGCTTTGAAGGTAAAGCCGGACTATAAAGACGCTTTACTTGAAAAGGCTTTTATCTTGATAGAAAAGAATAATTTAAATTCAGAAGATGCAACAGCATATTATAATAGAGCTTGTGCTTATGCTTTAATTGGCGATAAAAAGAATTGGATTATAAATATAAATTCATAGCGATGGATGATGAAGACTTTGATAAGATAAGAAATAGTAAAGAATTTAAGAAGCTTATAATGGGTGAATGACTATGCTTTAAAATTTTAAGGATTATGGAAGTTAAATTTATTGTAGATAATGCTATAGAGGAACTAAAAAGTAAAGGTTTAGATAGTTTTGCTATTGAGAGAGCCTTAGATTACTGGTCTGAAATTTCTGGCATTAATGTAAAGTCCATAGATGAAACTACACCTTTTGATATTGAGATTGTTAATAAATTGCTTTCAACATTTCCAAGTGTTATTTCAAAAATAAGTGAGTTTAAAGAGGAGGCTATTGAAATACCTGAATTTTCAATAGAAGATATAAAGGAGAGTGAAACTATTGAAGATTTAGATAAAGAATTAGAAATGCTTATGAGTGCGCTATCAAGTAGTGAAGAAGTTATTGAAGAAATAGAAGAAGTTAAACCTGTCAGTGAAGGGCTTGAAAAGGAATTACAACAATTAGCTTTTAGTTTAGCAAAGGAGGAAGAAGAAAAACCAAAATTAGAAATATCCCAGGTAAAGGGTATTAGATTAGCTGCTGTAATATCTGATGGAAAAATTGAGAAGTTTTATATTTCAAAAGAAACAGAATATAAACCTAATTTAAATAAACTTACAGAAACGATAATAAATCTTTGGTCTTTTGTTGGTTTGAATTTATATGATTTTAGTAGTTTTCATTTAAAGTTAGGAGATTTGATATTATATGTTGAAAAGAAAGAAGGAAAAATTTATATTGTTTTAGTTGAAACAGAAACCATAGGTGGAGCAAAGTTCTTTGTATATGGACTTGAGCGGGCGTAGCTCAGGGGTAGAGCGCCAGCTTCCCAAGCTGGGGGTCGCCGGTTCAAATCCGGTCGCCCGCTTTAAAATTTTCATATGACCAGAATATTACCAATTTTAACCTTTTTGATTATTGCTTGTGGTGGAAAAAGTGAAGAAAAGAAAGAAACTACCCAAACTACTCAAACTACGCAAACTACTACTAATTTAGCAGAGGAAGGTAAAAAGCTTTTTCAAACAAAAGGTTGTGTAGCATGCCATTATGCTGATAAGGAAAGATCCGCCAAGTTAGTAGGTCCTGGATTAAAGGATATTCATAAAGAAAGAAGTGAAGAATGGTTAATAGCAATGATTACAAATCCAGATTCTATGTTAAAAAATGATTCTATTGCAAAAGCTTTATTAAAAGAATACGGAACACCTATGACAAATCAAAATGTTAGTGTAGAAGAGGCAAAAGCAATAATTGAATATATTAAAAGCCTTTCAGGAGGTAGTTAATTAAAGAGTGAAGTTAGAGATTAGTTTAAAAGATATTGACCTTCAAAAATTTGTGGGTTATAATGATACGAATTTAAAATCATTAAAAAAATTCTACCCAAATTTAAAAATTTGGACAGAAGATTTAAGTATTATAGCGGAAGGGGATGAGGAAGAATTACAAGAATTTGAGATGGTTATAAAAACACTTTTGAATAGTTATCATAAGTTAAATAAAATTGAGGAATGGGATGTTATAGAAAGTGTTCAAAAAATAAAAAGAAAATTAGGAAAAATTGAAACATTTGAAATTATTACACCTAAAAGAAAAGTTATTCCACATACTCAAAATCAATTAAGGTATTTAAAAGCTATTGAGGATAATGATGTTGTATTTGGAATAGGTCCTGCTGGCACAGGTAAAACATTTTTGGCAGTAGCTATGGCGGTTAAGTATTTAAGAGAAGAAAGGGTAGAAAAAATTGTTTTAACAAGACCAGCAGTAGAAGCAGGAGAAAGTCTTGGATATTTACCTGGAACATATGAAGAAAAAATTTCTCCTTATTTAACACCATTATATGATGCATTGTTTAGTTTATTACCTGCCGAAAAAGTTCAAAAATTATTAGAAACAAGAGTTGTAGAAATAATTCCATTAGCTTATATGAGGGGTAGAACATTATCAGAAGCATTTATAATACTTGATGAAGCACAAAATACTACTAATATTCAAATGAAAATGTTTTTAACAAGAATAGGTATGCGATCAAAAGTTGTAATAACAGGTGATATAACTCAAATTGATTTACCTAAGAATAAAGAATCTGGACTTGTAGTAGCAAGAAGAATTTTAAGAAATATTCCAGGCATTGAATTTGTTGAATTTACAAAAGAGGATGTTGTAAGACATCCACTTGTAAAATTAATAATTGAAGCCTATGAAAAACATAGCTAACTTTTCAATTTTCTTTATTTCTTCTATAATTTGCACTCTTTTAATACCAAATCCATATAGCTTTATAAAGATAAATGAAAAATCACCAGTTGATATTTATGCTCCATATGATATTAAAATTTATAAAACTTTAAATGAATTAAAGGCGGAAAGCATTAAAGTAATAAGTCAAGTTTATCCAGTTTTAGTATATGAGGAGTATAATATTGAAAGTAAAGAAAAAAGCCCACTTTTTGAATTTTTGATGTTAGAATTAAGAAAATACTTAAATTTGGGAATAGTTTCTGATGAAGACCATAAATTTTTACAAAATGACTTATCAGAAAAGGTTGCTATTTATGTGGGAGGAGAGTTGTATGAGAAGAATAAAAATAATATCCTTTCATTTTCAAAAGTTTATGATACTATTATATCCCAAGTAAAATTAATATATCCAGATTCAGTTGAAAAAGTAAAAATTTTTCTTTTAGAACATCTAAAACCAAACTTAAAATTAGATAAAAAACTTACACAAGAAAATAGAATGAGTGCTTTAAATTCTATTGAGAAATATAAGTATATAGTAAATAAAGGAGAATTAATTGTTAAAAAAGGAGAAAGGGTTGATGAAGAAACTTATGAGAAAATTAAAGCGATATA
>JAUQPS010000045.1 GCA_030550205.1 bacterium | reverse complement strand
TAGAACAAAATCTCAGTTTAAGGGAACTTGCTTATAAAGGACTTAAAGAAAAAATGGGTGAGATTCCAGAAGTTTATAAACAAAGACTTGAATTAGAACTTGAAACTATTGAAAAATTAGGATTTGAAGGATATTTCCTAATTGTTTATGATATTGTAAATTTTGCTAAGAAGAATAATATACCAGTTGGTCCAGGAAGAGGAAGTGCAGCAGGCTCCTTAGTTCTATATGCCTTAGATGTTACAAAAATTGATCCAATTAAATATAACCTTCTCTTTGAAAGATTCTTAAATCCTGAAAGAATTTCTCCACCCGATGTTGATTTGGATTTTGCAGATATTAAAAGGGATAAAGTTATTGATTATATATTTGAAAAATATGGATTTAATTCAACTGCTCAAATAATAACATTTAATACCTTAGGACCAAAAGCTGCTATAAAAGATGTTGCAAGAGTTTATGGTTATCCATACTCTGAAATAAACTATTTAACTAAGCTTATTCCATATAATCCAAATGTTCAAAAAACAAAAGATGAAATTTTTGAAGAAATAAATCAAATTCCTGAAATAAAAGAAGCCAAAAAATCAAATCCATTATTAGAAGAGATATTTAAATACGCAAAAGCCATTACAGGAAAACCAAGAACAACATCAGTTCATGCAGCAGGTATTGCTATAACTCCCGATGATATAACTAACTATACACCCTTAGCTCTTTCAAAATCATCAACAAAAAAAGAAAAAATTATAACTACCCAATTTGACAAAGATACACTTGAAAAATTAGGAATATTAAAAATTGATTTACTTGGTGTCACTGTATTAAGTATTATTGAAAAAACTGTTGAATTAATCAAAAGCAGAAAAGACGAAAATTTTGATATCTATAAAATCCCATTAGATGATAAAAAAACATATGAAATGTTATGGAAAGGAAAATTAATAGGTATATTTCAACTTGAAGCATCAAGAGGAATGAAAGAATTAGTAATGAAAATGAAACCTGATAGATTTGAAGACTTAATAGCATTAATAGCATTATATAGACCTGGAGCTTTAAACTGGGCTAATGAATATATAGAAAGAAAATTTGGAAGAAAACAAATTGATTATATTTTTGATGAATTAGAAGATATTTTAAAAGAGACATATGGAATAATAATTTATCAAGAACAAGTAATGCAAATTGCTAATAAGTTAGCTGGTTTTACACTTGGACAAGCGGATGTTCTAAGAAAGGCTATTGGGAAGAAGAAAAAGGAACTTATGGATCAAATGAAAGATGAATTTATAAACTCAGCTATAAATAGAGGCAAAGATCCAGAAAAAGTTTATAAGTTGTGGGAAACAATAGAAAAATTTGCAGAATATTCATTCAATAAATCTCACTCAGCAGGTTATGCACTTTTAACTTATCAAACTGCATATCTAAAAGCAAATTATACAACGGAATTTTATACCGCTATGCTAACTCTTGAAATGTTAAAAGGACAACAATTTTATAAAAAAGCTCCTGCAATTATATACGAAGCAAAACAATTTGGCATAACGATATTGCCACCAGATATAAATGAAAGTGATTATGAATTTAAAATCGAGGATGAGAATAAAATAAGATATGGACTTGGTGGCATTAAGGGAATAGGAATAAATACCATAGAAGAAATAATAAAGGCAAGAAAAATAGGTAAATTTAGAAGTATTGAAGATTTAAAAATTAGGGTAAAAGGCATAAATAAGAAAACTTTAGAAGCTCTTATAAAATCAGGCGCTTGCGATAATATCATAAAATCAAGAAAGAGCGCACTTTTGAAAATTAATGGAAATATAAGCTTAGATTATACAAATAGTTTATTTTCAAATATTACAAAGGAAGAGAAAGTTGAGAAAGATGATGAAAACTTCATTTTAAAATGTGAAATGGAATCACTTGGAATATATTTAAAGAAACACCCTTTGGACAAATTTAGAAAATTCTTTGAAAATTATAGAGGAATAACAATTGAAGATTTGTATAATGAAGAAATTGAAGATAAATCTATTACACTTTATGTTGCAAAGGTTTTTGTTCAAACAAAGAAAAATGCAAATAAAGAAACATATTGTATATTAACTGTTGAAGATTTAACAGGTTCAATTGACGTTTTTGTTAAGCCAGAAAAATATAATCAATATAGAAATATTATTGAAGGAGATTGTTTTGCTTATAAGATAAAAGGAATTTTAAATTATGATGAAGAGGAAGAAAGTAAAATTCCTGAAATTTTACTTGAAAGTATTGAACCATTAACATTTGAAAATATTGGTGAAAAAGTGATATTTGAAATTGAGATAAATAACAATCAAGAGCTTGAAAATTTAATTGAATTTATAAAGAAAAATAATTCACAAGAAGGTTTTGAAATTTTTATAAAAGTTAAGGAAAATGGTTTAAGTGAAATATATAAATCTCAAACTTATAAATTGGATAGAAAAGCAATTATAAATGGAGAACTTCCAAATATTCCTTTAATCCTAAAATAATTTCCCTTATTCTTTCTTCATCTAAGGTTTTTAATTCTAACATTATTCTTGCGCCAAATGGTTGAATTAAAATTTGATAGCTTGAATAATTATTAAATATCCTTAAACGCTTTGATAAAATATCTGAAAGTTTTTGAGCATATTTATCCATTTCATAAAACTTTATTACTTCATTTTCAGAATATTTAAAAAATAATAATATCTCACTTTTAAAATCAATAACTTTCTTAATAGCTGAAAGTTCATCTTCATATCTAAAAATTAAAACATCAGCACCAAAAAACCACAATCTTGAAGCAATTTCATAAGCAGAATCCATATAATCATATATTATTGCAATTTTTTTATGATGAAAAACACCTTCAAATAATTTATTTGGTTTATAAAATTTCTCTTTTGATAAATCAACCTCAATAGATTGAAATCCCCTTGCAATAATTTTTAATTTTGGAACATTTGAAAATATATATCCTTGAAATATCTTATAAATTTTATCCTCAAAAATTCCATAACCATCCCAAACTTCTTCAATTTTCCCCCAATACATAAAACCTTCATTTAAATAAATTTTCTCCTCAAATTCATAATTTAAAATTTTTATTTTTAATTCATAAACTTCCGATTCTATATCCGCTATAAATGAAGTTTTTCCATCTTTTGTTTCAAATTCATAAGTTATATCATTTATAGAAATTTGAACTTTAAAATGGTCTGAAAGCCTTTGAAAAAATATATCATAAAAATGAATTGTAATTAAGTTAGGCATATTTTTAAAACCAGGAAAAACATCAATTGTATAACTCTTAAAAATGTTATTTATTTTCATTTTAAAAACTTCGGAAGGATAACCATTATAATTTCTTAAAATCACTTCTAAATTTCCACTTTTTGTAACATAAATATAAGCTTTATTTTCTCTTTTTTCTATCAAAACTCTTTCATTATCAATTATTGCTATACTCTTTTCCGCATCCCATCTACCATCTACATCAAGAATAAGAAAATTATTTTTTATTTCAAAATTTTTAATTTTTGGATAATTCCATTTAAAAAATTCTTTAATTGCTTCATAAATAGCAATAGATACCAATTCAGGCAAATCATCATTATAATATTTTAGATAATAAGGTTCAACAAGAACACTAATGGGGCAGTTATTTCTTAAAACAGTATAAAATGCAGGTAAAGGTCTTAAAGAAGGGATTTTTAAGTACTTTTCTAAGAATTTTAATAAAATTTCCGAGAATTTATAAGATGGTCCATCTTCTTCCCATCTATAATAAACCTCTATCCTATTTCCAAAATCTTCATAACTACTATTATGATGAATTGAAATAAATAAATCTGGCATTATTTTATTTACTAAATCAACCCTATCCTTTAATGTCAATTCTCTATCTTCATATCTTGTAAGAAATACTTCAAAGTTATCCTTTTCAAGTAATGATTTTAATTTAAATGCAGTTTTTAAATTTATATCTTTTTCAAATAAATTTTTATAAATTGCACCATTTTCACTCCCTCCATGTCCAGGATCTATTAAAATTTTCTTATTCTCCATAAATCCAAGATTTTGCTATATCAATCATCCAACTTTCTTTTAGCTTTTCATAATAAAAATTTGCTTTTTCTTTATCATTTAAATAGCGAGAAGATATATAAATTGCAAAAAGTAAAGATTTTTGAACAATTTTATAATCATCACCTTCATTTATAATTTTATTTAATGTTTCAAGAGCTAAATCTGGTTTATTTAAATCAATTAGAAATGTTTCTGCAAGATTATAAAGTTTGTTAAAATCCTTTTCATCCTTCATAGACTTTAACTTTAATATAACTTCCTTTTTATCCTTTGCTATTTTAAGTCCTTCATTTGCTTTCTCATAAAAATCCAATGCCTTATCAAAATCTTCTTTATTTTCATATATAATTCCAAGATAATAATAACTCCAATACTTAGTGCTATCAAATGCAAAATTTGAAAGATATTCTAAGATGTTAATAGCACTATTTGTATCTGCTTTTAATAAATAAATTTTAGCAGTTTTCAATTTAATGAAAAATTCTGAACTTGTGCTATCTTTATATTCTATTTTACTTATTATATCTAATGCTTTTTCATAATTTTTTTCCTGAACATATGCATCCGAAAGCATTAAAAGTAAATTGTTTTTTGTAGTATCATTAACATTTTGAAATTTTACTATTTGACTTATTAATTCTTGAGCATTTTCCAAATCTCTTGTGTTTAAATAGATATTTGCAAGTGTAATTTTAAAATCTAAATTATTTTGAATTTCTTTATATTTTAATAAACTTGATGCTATTTCTTTTGCTTTTTGATAATTTCCCATTTTAAAATAAGTTTTCATAAGATAAATTTTAGCTTCTTTATCTTTTATTTGTGAAAGATGTAAAATTGCTTCATCTAATCTATTGGCGTTATAAAGCATTATTCCGTATTCTAATTTTACTTTTTTTATAAGTTTGCTATTTGGGAAAAATGTAAAAAATTCTTTAAATTTTTGTTCCGCTTTTGAATATTCCCCTATTCTTGAATAGCTTACCGCTAACATATATAAAGCATCATCCAAAAATCTTGATTTATCATGTAATATTATAATTTTTGATGCTTTTTCTTCAATTTTCATATAATTTTCTCTTGCTTTTGGCAGATTTCCTTCATTATAGTATTTTTCTGCCAAATTGAATGTTCTCTTTAAATTATAATAGTTATTAAAATATGCTCTTGCATCTATCCAAAGTTGAGAAAGTGAAAAGTTTATTAAAAATAACATATTTTAATCTTTTAAAACTTTTATATCTTGTGTTAATCTTAAAGCTTTAAATAAATGGCGCTTTATTTTTCTTGTTGTTGTCTTTGGAAATTCATCATATCTTATAGCAAAATGTCTAATTCTTTTATATGCTTCAAGTGTATCATTTACTTTATCAACCTCTATTTTTATTAAATTCCAAACATTTTCATCATTAAATTCCTTTCCAAGTTTTTCAAGAGAAATTCTAACTTCTTCTAAATTCGGATAAATAATAGCTTGGATATTTTCATCATCTGGACTAAAAACAAGTGCTTCTTCTATTAAATCACTTTTTGTTAATTTTTCTTCTATCTCTTCTGGAAAAACATTCTTTCCCCCTTTTGTAACAATTACAAATTTTTTTCTTCCTGTAATATATAAATAACCCTCCTCATCAAAATATCCAACATCACCTGTCATAAGCCATCCATCAATTGTTAAAGCTTCTCTTGTAGCACTCTCATTCTTATAATAACCCTTCATAACATTTGGACCTTTTACCCAAATTTCTCCATTCCCTTCACTATCAACATTCACTATCTTTGCATCAACAGAAGGTATAATCATTCCAACACTTTCATTTCTCGGTTTAGAAGGTGGATTTACACTAACAAGGGGAGATGCTTCCGAAAGTCCATAACCTTGCAAAATAGGAAATCCATAAGCGGATAATCCTTCACTAACCCATCTTGGAAGGGCAGCTCCACCAGAAACAATAAATTTAATTCTTTCAAGTCCAAGCTGTTTTTTAATTTGATTACCAATAATTTTCTTGGGTAATATATTCACCATCAACTTTTTAAATCCCCTTTGTTCATTAATTTGTTTATTTATTCTTATTAAAAGTTTTTCAAGAATTAAAGGAACATTTAACCAATAAGTAGGTTTAGCAATTTTTAAATCTTCTAACATTTCAGATGGCTTTAAACTTCTTGCATAAAAAATACTTACACCACTATAAAATGGGGTAATAGTTCCAACTGTGCATTCATAAGAATGATGAATTGGTAATATAGAAAATAATCTATCTTCTGGTGTAAAATTTATAATTTGATAAATATCACATACGTTTGAAATGATATTTTTATGTGTTAGCATAACCCCTTTTGGGTCTCCTGTTGTTCCAGAAGTAAATAAAATTTCAAGCAAATCATCAAGCTCTGTTTTTTCATAATCAATTCCCTTTGAATATTTCCTATAAATATCATCAAATTCTTCCATCAAAATTACATTTCTTAAATGTGGTAAATCATCCTTTATTGATTTAATATCTGAATAAAAGCTTTTTGAAGTTATAATTCCCGTTGTATTTGAAAAAGATAATATAAATTTTATAGCTTCAATGTCAAGTCTTGCATCAAGTGGAATTACAACTCCTCCTATCCATGAAATAGCAAAATAGGAAATTGGCCATTCTGGGCGATTTTCAGATAATACCGCTATATGTTCTCCCTTTTGATAACCAAGCTCTTTCAAATACTTTGCTAATTTTTTTATTAATTCATAAACTTGCCCATAAGTTAAACTATATATTTTATTTTCCCTTACCATACTATATGCTATATAATCTGCATATTTATTACAAGCCATTTCAACCATCTGTGGAATTGTAATATATTCAAAACCTGGTCTTATTGTTGGAACTTTTCTTACAGGTTTATCTAACTTTCTCATATGACAATTTTAAAGCCTATATAAACTTTCCTTTTGGATAAAAGCCATTCATTTATATAACTTTGCTCAAATAGATCTTCAACTGAAAATTCTAAAAACTTATATGTTAAATGAATATCAAAAATACTTCTAATTTTAGGAGAAAGCTTTTCATTATAAAAGATATTAAAACTAAAAAATTTATTTAAAATAGAAGCTTTAAGCTGTGGGGTATTATCAAGATATTTATATTTTAGGGTATCAGAGAATAAATGTTTAAACAAACTTATTCCAAATTGAAAATGATATATGGGTTTTGAAAACAATTCAAATCCAATGGAATGGATTAAATTTAAATTCATTGCATAATATTTTAAAGAATCGCTATTATAAACCCAATCTATCAAATTTTGATTATACCTATAAAAAATTTTTGTTATGAGAATATTATTTTCATATGAAATTTCAGGAGATATATAAAATTCTGGTTTTAAATTGGGATTTGAAACATTGGCAGGATCTTGATAATATAATTCTGTATAATCAGGATAACGAGAGAATGAAGTTATAGAAAATAGAAAATTCCCAAAATTCACATTTATATTAGGAGCTATTAAATAACTTTTCTTATCTATCCAATATTCAATATCTAAAAAACTATGTATGTTCTTATATTTAAAACTTGGTTTAAATATCAAAAAGTCTCTAAATGCGTAAAGTTTGTTAAGGGACTTTTGAATGATATTACTACTTAAAAAATCTCGCTTATATGATACTTCAAATAATAAATTTTTATATTCAAAGGAATAAAGAATCTGAAATTTAGAAGAAAAATGCTCATTCTTAATACCTTTTATTATAAGCGTATCCTTTTTATAATCATAAACAAAAACATCATAATGCCCTCTAAATAAAAATCCTAAATTCTTATATTTAATAGCACTTAAAAATACAAGTGTTGTTTCATAAGCAAATGGTAAAATGGATGGATTTGCAAAAAATCCTGTTGCATCAAATTCATTTCTTCTAACGCCTATCATTCCAAAATCCGATAGAAATAAACTTGTTTGAAAATATCGCTCATAATTTAAGTTTTCAAAATAACTTAATGATATATTTTTATATTTTGCTTCAAATAAAGAAAATAATTTATCTTTACTTTGTCCAAATTTCGCATTAATAATAGGTTTTTCAATATAGGTTATAGGAATAAAACTTAATTGATTTTTAAGAATTAATTTTGAAACATCAAGAGAATTCAAAGGGATATTAAAGTTATGGTGGCCTGTTTGGGGGTCAGTAATATCAAAATTATAAAGAGAAACTTTTATTTGATTAAATAAAAGTCCTCTATAATTTAAATTTACAGAAGATAATGAGCGTTCTTTTAAATAAACAGAAGGTAAATAGCTTATATTTTTAATTATGGTAATTTCGGGAAAAAGTTGAAAAGAATATAAAAATTTTTCATTTGCTATCACTAAAATTGTATCCAAAACAATCATAAAGAGAATTTTAAGGCTAATGCATCTAACAATTCATCTAATTCTCCTTCAATAATTTTATCTAAGGGATAATTTTTATTTTCACCTTCTAGTCTATGGTCAGTTACTCTATTTTGTGGCCAATTGTAAGTTCTAATTTTTTCAGCTCTTTCCATAGTTCCAACCATACTCTTTCTCTTTTGACCAATTTCTTCAAGTTTTTCTCTTTCTTTCATTTCTTTTAATTTTGCCTTTAATATCCTTAAAGCTTTTGCCTTATTTTGATGCTGACTTCTTTCATCTTGAACACTAACAACAATACCTGTTGGAATATGAGTAATTCTTACCGCACTTTCCGTTTTATTCACATGTTGCCCCCCCGCACCACTTGCCCTAAATGTCTCAATTTTTAATTCTTCCTCTTTAATTTCAATATCTGAAACATCTTTATATTCAGGTAATACTACCACACTAACAGTAGAAGTATGAATTCTACCTCCTGCTTCTGTTATAGGAACTCTTTGAACTCTATGAACTCCTCCTTCATATTTTAACTTTCCATAAGCCCCCTTCCCTTCTACTATAAATACAATTTCTTTAAACCCCCCATAATCATTTGGATGAGCATCAATTATAGAAACTTTCCAATTCTTTTTTTCAGCATATTTGCTATACATCCTAAATAAATCTCCTGCAAATATACCCGCTTCATCACCACCTGCCCCTGCTCTAATTTCAATTATAGCATTTAATTCATCATTCGGATCTTTTGGTTTTAACATTTCTTTTATTTCACTTTCAAGTTCCTTAATTTTATTTTTTGTTAAATCAATTTCATCTAAAATTTCCTGTCTTAAATTTGGATCTTTTTCAACTCTTGACAATTCCTCTAATTCTTTAAGATAATTCTCTAAATTTTTAAAATTTTTAATTTTTTCTACCACTTCTTTTAAATCCTCATATTCTTTTGCAACTTCCTTTAATTCATCAAATTTATTTTGACTACTTAACTCATATAACTTCCTTTCTAATTCTTGATACTTTTCTAAAATTTTATCAAAATCCATTAAAATTCTATTTTTTCAATCAAAAGCTTACTAAGATATTGTCTATGTCCTCTTCTCCTTCTATAATTATTTTTTCTTTTATATTTAAAAACAAGAATTTTTGGACCTTTAAAGTGTTGTAAAACTTTTGCGATTACTTTCGCATTTTCAATTTTTGGATTTCCAAATATATAATTTCCATTATCCTTTATAAATAAAACATCCTTTAATTCAATATATTCACCTTCATTTGCTTTTATTCTATTTACTACAATTTCTTTTCCTTCTTCAACTTTCATTTGTGTGCCAGATACTTCTACAATGGCATATCGCATAGTTTTAAAATTTTAAAGCTTTAAGATGAAGAAAATCATAGTAATGGGTTCTGGTTATGGAAGTAATTTTCAAGCAATATATGAATATTTTAAAAATAAACCTGTTGAGATATTAGCAGTTATTTCTGATAATCCAAATGCATTTATTTTAAAAAGAGCTCAAAATTGTAATATAAAAGCAATTTTAATAAATTATAAAGAGCTTGGAAAGGAAAAATATAATGAAGAATTATTAAAGACTTTAATAAGTTTTGAACCATTCGATTTAATAGTTCTTGCAGGTTATTTAAGAATTTTACCCGAATTTATTGTAAAAAGATATTTTAAAAAAATTGTAAATATTCATCCATCTTTGCTACCAGCTTTTAAAGGTTTAAATGCTATTGAGAAAGCCTTTAAGTATGGAGTCAAAGTAACTGGTATTACAATACATTGGGTAAATGAAGAAGTTGATGCAGGAGAAATTATAGAACAAGTTTGTATAAGAATTGAAGAAAATGATACATTGGAAAGTTTAGAAAAGAAAATTCATGAAATTGAACATTATTACTATCCAAGAGTTATTGAAAAAATTTTATTTGAAAAGCTTTAAAATTTTCAATTATGATAGAAAAAATAAATAAGATATTAGAAAAACTTCCAGAAGAATATAGAGATTCCATAAGGGAAATTGTAGAAATCATAATAAAGGAAGAAATTGAGCAAAATAGGAGAATGATACAAGAGTTGTGGGATATAATTAGGGAAGGTAATAGAGCCCATAATGAAAGGTTTGAAAAATTGGAGAGAATTTTAACTGAACTTACTGAAAGAGTAAATAGTTTAACACAAGCAGTTAGTGAATTAAGAGAAGTAAGTAAAGAACATAGTGAAAGAATAGAAAAATTAGAAAAGGCTGTAATGGAACTAACACAAGGAATTAGGGAATTAAGGCAAGCGGTTAGTGAGCTAAGAGAAATAACAAAGGAACATGGAGAAAGAATAGAAAAATTAGAAAAAGCAGTAATGGAATTAACACAAGCAGTAAATGAATTAAGACAAATCACAAAAGAGCAAGGTGAAAGAATAATGGAATTAACACAAGCAATTAGAGAAAGTAATGAAAGAATAGATAAATTAGAACAAAATTTAAAGAAATATATAGATGACAAATTAAGTGAATTTGGTTCAAGATGGGGAATAAAGACA
>JAUQPS010000044.1 GCA_030550205.1 bacterium | reverse complement strand
ATTTTTAAAAATTTTTTCTTATATCTTTCTCAAAAAAGGGATTTTGAAAAATTTATAGTTAGTTCTAAAATTACAAAACCTCTTGTTGATAGATTTATTGCAGGTTATAATTTAGAAGATGCCTTAAAAATTTTAGAAAAATTAAATAACTTAAATATAAGAGTAACTCTGGATTACTTGGGCGAAAGTATTTTAAATAAGGATGAAGTTGAGAAAACATTTTTGGAATATAAAAAAATCCTTGAAAATATAAAAGGAAATAATTCTGTTGCTGTTAAGCTAACAAGTATAGGTCTTGATATTAGTGAAAATTTAGCTTATAACTATATAAGAGAATTGGTGAAAATTTCCAATTTTATAGAAATAGATATGGAAAGCTCAAAATATACTGATATAACGCTTGAGATATACAAAAGGCTTAAAACTGAATTTCCTGAAAAAAATATAGCAGTTGCTATTCAATCATATTTAAAAAGAAGCTTAAATGACATAAAGGAATTATTAAAATACAATCCTATAATTAGGCTTGTAAAAGGAGCTTATAAAGAACCAAAGGAAATAGTTTTTGAAAAAAAAAGAGAAGTTGATAAAAATTATATAGAAATTTTAAAAATTTTATTAGAAAATTGTAGCTATACGATAATTGCGACCCATGATGAAAAAATTATAGAATTTGTGAAAAGTTTAAATATAGATAAGGATAAATTTGAGTTTCAAATGTTATATGGTGTAAGGTTTGATTTGTTAATGAAATTAAAAGAAGAGGGTTATAATGTTTGTATATATCTTCCTTATGGAAGTCATTGGTATCCTTACTTTATGAGAAGGCTTGCTGAAAGACCTGCTAATGTTGGGTTTGTTTTGAAAAACTTATTTAAGTAATTTCCCAATTATTTGCTCTTAATTTCCAGCTATTCATTTCTTCTTTTTTATTTAATATCACTTTCTTTGAAGGAATAGAAGTTATTATATTAATTAACTCTTTTGAAGGTTCTTTTGAGCTATATTTAAATTCTTCTAAAAATTTCGTAGTATAAGTGCCATCTCTAAACTTTTTGCTCTTGAAAATTTCAATTAAAAAATCAATATTTGTTTGTATTCCAAAAATTTTATATTCACTTAATGCACATATCATTCTTTCTATTGCTTCTTCCCTTGTATTTCCATAAACTATTAACTTACTTATCATAGGGTCATAATATATTGGTATCTCATAATTTGTATATACACCACTATCAACCCTTACATAGGGGCCATTTGGCTCAATGAGAAATTCTATTTTCCCTGGACTTGGTGCAAAGTTATTCATTGGGTCTTCTGCATAAATTCTTGCTTCAATGCAATGTCCCATTGGTTTTAGATTATTTAAATTTATTCTTTCTCCATTTGCAATTCTTATTTGTAATTCTACTAAATCTACATTATATCTCCATTCTGTAACAGGATGCTCAACTTGTAATCTCGTATTCATTTCTAAAAAATAAAAATTTTTATTTTCATCTAAAATAAATTCAACAGTTCCAACATTATAATAATTTATTGCTTTTGCAAAATTTATAGCACTTTCAAATAATTTCTCTCTTATTTTATCATCAATTGAAGGACTTGGGGATTCTTCAATTATCTTTTGATGCCTTCTTTGTATTGAGCATTCTCTTTCTCCAAGTGCAAAAACATTTCCATATTTGTCTGCAACAATTTGAACTTCAATATGTTTTGGATTTGAAATATATTTTTCAAAATAAACACTTCCATCACCAAATGCACTTTCTGCCTCCTTAACTGCAATTTCATACTTTTCTAATAATTCACTTTCATTAAAAACAATTCTCATTCCCTTTCCACCTCCACCTTTTGAAGCTTTTATAATAAAAGGATAACCTATTTCTTTTGCATATTTTTTAGCTTCATTATAAGAATTGATACTTGGAGAACTTGGTAATATAGGGACATTTACATTTTTAGCAATTTCTTTTGAAACAATTTTATCTCCTGCTAATTCCATACTTTTATAACTTGGTCCTATGAAAATTAATCCCGCTTCTTTTACCTTTTTAGCAAAAATTGGATTTTCAGATAAAAATCCATATCCAGGGTGTATTGCATTACAATTTGATTTAATAGCAATTTCAATAATTTTATCTATATTTAAATAGCTTTTTAAGCTTTCGGAAGGTCCTAAATAATGTGCTTCATCACTTAATATTACATGTAAAGAATTTCTATCTGCATCTGAGTATACTACCGCTGATGGAATTTTTAATTTTTTTAATGTTCTTAGTATTCTTACTGCTATTTCTCCTCTATTTGCAATAAGAACTTTCTTTATCATCTCCTTATCAAGAATATTACAAAAACTATAAAAAGTATAATTACGTTGATAATAGTTAAAATTATAAGCGTTTTTTCTACTTTTCTAATAAGGTCTATGGAATTTAGAATTTTTTCAATGTCTTTTTGATATTTTGAAATGATTTTGTTAATATCTGACCAAATTTCTTCAATCTCCTTTAATACTAAATACATTAATTTTAAATTTTCATCATTTGGTTTTTTTTCCATTTTTGAAATTTTAAAGCTTGGATAAAATAAAATAAACAGGTATATTTACAATCAAACTATCTACCCTATCTAAAACTCCTCCATGTCCTGGCAAAAATAATCCTGAATCTTTTACTTTTGCTTCTCTTTTAATTACAGATTCTGTTAAGTCTCCAATTGTTCCTGTTATTGATAAAATTATTGAAAAGAAAACATATTTTAATGTTGGGAAATGGAAAAAGTATGAAAATAATATAGCAAAAATTATTGAAAATAAAATCCCTCCTATAAATCCTTCAATAGTCTTATTCGGACTTATATTTTGGGCAATTTTATGTCTTCCGAAGAATTTACCTATAAGAAAAGCAAAGATATCATTTGTCCAAGTTGTTCCAAGAATATATATAGTATGCTCAATACCTATACTTCTTAATTTTACGAATATCGCGGATGGAATTGATAAATATAAAAATCCATATATTGAAATAGCTCCATCTTCTATTCCTCTTCCAGAGCTATAATAAAAAGGAATGGATAATATAAAAATTATAAAAAGTGCAATAAACACTATTAAAGTTATTCTTAAAAAATCTTCACTTTGTGAAAATGAAATTAAAATAATAGATGCTAAAATAGTAAGCAATTTAAATGGTCTGAATCCAAGATTTTTAACTAATTTAAAGTATTCTAACAATCCAAGAATTGCAATTAAAATAACAAGTATCTTAAATAATAAGCCACCAATATACAAAAATAATAAAAATATACTTGCTCCAATAATGGCAGAAATTACTCTTAGAATTAAATTCTTTTGAATATCCTCCAAGTTTCTCTCCAATCTTTATTTGAAAATCCATATCTTTTTGCAATTTCATAAACTTCCCTTGCAGTTGATGTTAAAAAGAATGGTATATTTTTATGATGAGCTGAAATTCTTGCATATTCTATATCTTTTGCCATTAATTCTGTCGTAAATGATATTTCAACATCATTTCCATAGTATTTCCCATATCTTCTTGCCATATCTATGATTGGTCTATCTCCTTGAATTTCAAAAATTTCTTTTTCTATTTCAAACTCCTTTATAAATGTATTAAATTCCAAACTTAATATATAAAAAACACCATGTATAAAATTTGATGCAAGTTTTATAGCACTTGCTTTTACGCTATCATTTACAAAATAAACCTTTCCAAGATAATTTATAAAATCTAAATTATTTTTCTTAAAAAATTCTTCACTCTCACCAAAAATTATTTTCCCTTTTCCTTCTTTTATATCTTCTGGACCTGCAAAAACTGGACTTGCAACATAATTTTTATATTCTTTTTTAATCTCTTCAACTACTATTGGATGAAGTGTTGAAAAATCAATAATAATTTTATCTTTTGGAATATAGCTTAATATACTTTTTACCGCTTTTTCATCAGATACCATTATCAATATAATATCTGTATTTTTTACAAATTCCTCTATTTTTTCAAATAAATTGGCTTTTCCTTTGAATTCGTTTAATTTTTCCTTTGTTCTATTATATAAATTCAATTCATAATTGTGATTTAATAAATTTATTGCTATACCTCTTCCCATTCTTCCAAGCCCAATAAGTCCAAGCATATTTAATCTTCAAAGAAAAATTTTAATTCTTTAATGGCACTTTCCAAAGAATCAGATGCATGGACAGCATTTTTTGTAATGCTTTCTCCAAATAAATTTCTAATTGTGCCTTTTTCAGCTTTTTTCGGGTCAGTTGCTCCAATAAAACTTCTTATTCTATCTATTATATTTTCTCCTTCAATTCTAATTCCAACTACATAACCACTTGTTATAAAATCTACTAATTCATTGAAGAATGGCTTTTCTTTATGAACTTCATAAAATTTTTGAGCTTCTTCCTTTGTAAATTTTTTCATTTTAATTCCCGTAATTTCAAATCCATTTTCTTCAAGCATACTAATAATTTTTCCTATCACCCTTTTATTTACTGCATCTGGTTTTATCATTAATAATGTTTTCATATGCGGAGGGAGGGACTTGAACCCTCACACCCTTGCGGGCACTAGACCCTCAATCTAGCGCGTCTGCCAATTCCGCCACCTCCGCAAGTGAAGTTCTAAAATTTTAAAGTTTAAAATTTACAACTATTCCCTTGGGCTGATTATTATTTATTATCTTCTAAATCGGAAATTTACAGTTCTACAAAATACAATCCTTGATAGCATGAGGAATAACTCTGAAAAGTTTTCACAATTACAAGGTTTTATATCTGGAAGTCTTGAGAATATAACAAAAGTAGTTGATAAAATGGCAAGAATAGAAGAATTATCAAGAGGTTTAGAAAGAAGTGCTACTTTTTGATCCAAAATCACGAGGTTCTTTTGGAGAAATAATGTTAGAAAGTATAATTGAAAATTTACCTCAATCATATTATGAGAGGCAATATAAAATTGGTTCTAATATAGTTGATTATGTTATAAAAGTTAATAATCACCTGATTCCTATTGATGCAAAATTTCCTATTTACAATTTTAAAAATTCAGAGGATAAACAAAAATATAAAAAAGAACTAATTAGAAAGTTAAAAGAGAAAATAGAGGATGTTGCCAGGAAATACATTTCACCCTCTAATGGAACAACTGACTTTGCTATTATTTATTCGGCTAATGAAAGTATATATATGAGCTTTTAAGTGATAAAGATTTTGACGAGATCTGGCAATTTGCTATGGAAAATAAAGTTTTTTTAACATCACCAAAAAATTTTGAAATTGTTTGTCAATTTATAATTTTAATTATTAAAAGGCAAGAGATTGCTCAAAGGATCTTGAAGGGTTAAAGAAATTGTCTGAAACTGCTTATGATCACATAAGAAATGGTTATAATAAATTTGACGAATTTAGAAAAAAACTTGAAAGTTTTATTTTGTTTAAGGATAAAATTTAAAAATTTTGAAATTCCTTCAAGTGTATAATCCTTCCTTTATTAAAAATTATTACTTCAAATCTATAATTTTCAACTCCATTTTGAAGAACATAGTAATCTATACAATTTTCAAGCCTTTTTAATTTCTCATAACTTATTGTATAATACGGCTCCAATTTATTTAAACTTCTAACTTCTATAAAGATAGTAAAATCATCCTTTTTAGCAATTATATCTATTTCTCCATATTTACCACAATAAAAATTTCTCTCAATAATTTCATAACCTTCCTTTTTCAAATACTCACAAACAATTTCTTCAATTTTTAATCCCTTTTTTCTTCTATTCAAATGGTATATCCTCTGTTTCTTCTGGAATTTCTTCATGAAGTATGGGTGTGAATCTGAAATATTCACTTTCAAAAATTAAATTATCTTCACCAATTGGTCCATTTCTATTTTTGGCAACATTTACACCAATAACTTTTTCTTGAACTTCTTTATTTCTATATAATAATATTACAATATCCGCATCTTGCTCAATACTACCGCTTTCTCTTAAATCTGATAGTTGTGGCTTTTTATCTGCTCTTTCTTCTGCTTTTCTTGATAACTGACTTAATACAATAATAGGAATGTTTATTTCTTTTGCAAAACTTTTTAAGCTTCTTGTAATAAATGCAATTTCTTGTTGCCTACTTTCTCTTCTTTTTCTTTCATGTGGTTCAAGCTCTATTAGTTGTAAATAATCAATTGTGATTAGTTTTACTTTATTTTCTCTAACTATTCTTCTTGCCTTTGCTTTTATTTCTAAAAGTGAAGTAGCGGTATCATCTATCCAAATGGGGGTTTCTTTTAATTTCCCAATTGCTTCTATCAGTCTTGGAAGGTCATCCTTACTTAACATACCAGTTCTAATTTTCATATTATTTACCCTTGATTGCATTGAAATAAATCTTTGAACTAATTCATGAGAACTCATTTCAAGTGAAAATATTGCAGTTGGAATTTTTTGTTCCACTCCTAAATATCTATGTATAAAAAGTGCAAAAGATGTCTTCCCGACGCTTGGTCTTGATGCAATAATTATTAAATTTCCAGGCAAAAGCCCACCTGTTAAATTATCTAAGAAGCTTATACCAGTTGGAATACCAATAATTCTACTTTTAACTTCATACCTTTCAATAATTTCTTTCTTTTGATGTTCTATAATTTCAGAAATATGGACAAAATCTTTTCTAATTCCTCTATCTCTTATTTCTAAAATTCTTGCTTCTGCAAAATCCAATAAATCATCTGCTCTTCTTTCTCCTTTTTGAGCTTCATTTAATATAACTTGTGATGTTTCAATAATTTTCCTATAAATACTTTTTTCAATTACAATGTTAATGTGCTCTTCAAGAAGTTCAGGTGTTGAATAAAACTTTTCTATAATTTCAATAAGATACTCTTTTCCTCCAACTTTTTCAAGTGTTCCTTTCCTTTCTAATTCATCAATAATCATAGCAACATCTATAAATTCCTTATTTCTATTTAAATACAATTCCTTTATTGTTGAAAAAATTTCCCTATTTCTTTCATTTGAAAAATCATCAATTGTTAGCTTTTCAACTACTCTTCCTATGCATTCGCTTGGATAAGTTAGCATTAAAGCAATTATAGTGTTTTCTGATTCTATTGCACTTGGCATACTTTAAAATTTTAAACCTATGGCTGGTGGTATTTGGTTTGTAGAAAAACATACGGATAGTTTATTATTCTATTATAAGATAAGAAGGATTATTTATTCTGGAAAAACGAAATTTCAAAAGGTTGATATTCTTGATGTTGAACCATTTGGTAAAACATTATTCTTAGATGATAAAATCCAATCTGCACAAATTGATGAATATATATATCATGAAGCATTGGTTCATGTTGCTCTGTTTTCACATCCTGAACCTAAGAGAGTTTTAATAATGGGAGGGGGTGAGGGGGCAACATTGAGAGAAGTTTTAAAACACAGTTCTGTTAAAGAAGCAATTATGGTTGATATTGATGAAGAGCTTGTAAATTTATGTAAAGAGTATATGCCAGAATGGAGTGAAGGAGCATTTGAAGATCTAAGAAGTAAAGTCTTTTATTTAGATGCACGCAGATTTGTTGAAGAAGCGAATAATTTATATGATGTTATTATTTCAGATTTAACAGAACCAATTGAAGGTGGTCCTTCTATTAAATTATTTACAAAGGAATTTTATAGTATTATCTTTAATAGACTTTCGGAAAAGGGTATATTTGTAGCTCAAGCAGGTAGTGCAGATCCATTATATCCAAATTTTGTATCAAGCTTATATAAAACTTTAAGAACAGTATTTCCTATTGTAAAGGTTTATTGGACATTTATGTTTTCATTTCAATTGCCATGGGCTTTTGTGATTGCAAGCAAATCCATTGATCCAGAAAATGTAAAATTAACTGAAATTCAAGAAAGAATAAGCAAAATTTCAAGAGATGCTTTTAAGTTTTATTATCCATCACTTCATTACGCTCTTTTTGCAATTCCAAAATATCTAAGGCAAGCCTTAGAAGAAAAGGGAGTAGTTATAAAAGATGATGTCCCATTTATTTGGAGAGCTTAAAAGAATATATATTTGTTCGGGTGTTGGTAGGGGTAAGACATATCTCAATGCTTTTGATAATGCTCTGATTTCTGCGGGTGTAGGAAATTATAATTTATTAAAAGTTTCAAGTATCGTTCCTCCTAATATTGAAATTGTAAATAGTATAAATTTAAAACCTGGTTCATTATTACCTATTGCTTATGGGTATTTTATATCTGAAAAGGATGGTGAGATTATTTCCTCTGCTGTATCTGTCGCTATTCCTAAAAATAGAAGTAATATAGGAGTTATAATGGAAGTTAGTGGATATTATAGTGAGGAGGAAATTAGAAGAATTGCTTATGATATGGCTATTGAAGCAATGGAAAAAAGGAACTTAGAAATTGATTTTATAGAAGTAAAAACATCATCTGCTATTGTAAAAGGTCCTACTTGTGTTTTTTCAGGTGTTGCAATTTTTTAAATGGAGAGTTTTATAGAATATCATTCACGCTCATCGGGATTATATTTAAAAATTGATAAATTATTATACAAAAAGAAAAGTAAATATCAGGAGATATTGGTATTTGAGAATGAATTTTTTGGAAGAGTATTAGCTTTGGATAATCTCATTATGACCACTACCAGGGATGAATTTATTTATCATGAAATGCTTGTTCATATTCCATTAAAGTCTCATCCAAATCCTAAAAAAATTTTAATAATTGGAGGAGGTGATGGTGGAACATTAAGAGAAGTTTTAAAATATCCAATTGAAAAAGCAATATTAGTAGAAATAGATGAAGAAGTAATAAATGTTTCAAAACAATTTTTCCCAGAACTTTCTATATCTTTTAATGATAAAAGAGCAGAAATTATAATTATGGATGCAATAGAGTGGGTTAAAACTTCAAATGAAAAATTTGATGTTATATTAATAGATTCAACAGACCCTATTGGTATTGCGGAGGGCTTAATAGGTGAAGAGTTTTTAAGAAATTTAAAAAATATAATGCTTGAAAATTCTATTGTTTGTATTCAAAGTGAATCTCCATTTTATCATTTAGATATTTTAAAAGATATTTACTTTAAATTTAAAAAGTTATTTTCAAATGCATTCGTTTATACTGTTCCAATTCCTACTTATCCTGGTGGCTATTGGTCATTTACAATTAGTTTTAATGCTTTAAAATTTCCAGCTATAAGAAATAATTATAAGGTTGAAAATGTGAAGTTTTATAATGATGAAATTTATAAAAGTGTATTTTCACTTCCTACGTTTTTAAAGGAGAACTTAGAATGAAGGTTTTAATAACAGGGGCAAGTGGTTTTGTTGGTTCATTTTTATGTGAGAAATTTTTGAAGGAAGGTTTTGAAGTTTTTGGAATTGATAATTTTATAACTTCACATATAAAAAATGTTTCTCATTTGCTAAATAATAAAAATTTTAAATTTCTTGAATTGGATGTATGTAATTTAAAAGTTGAACATTTAGGTGATTTTAAACCTGATATTATTTTGCATTTTGCATCACCTGCAAGTCCTGTTGATTATTATAAATATCAAATTGAAACAATGTTAGTTAATTCCATAGGAACAAAAAATTGTCTTGATATTGCTTTGAAATTTAATAGTAGATTTGTTTTAGCATCAACAAGTGAAGTTTATGGAGACCCTTTAATTCATCCACAGAATGAAAGTTATTGGGGGAATGTAAATCCAATAGGTCCAAGAAGTGTTTATGATGAAGCAAAGCGCTTTGGTGAAGCAATTTCTATGGCTTATTATAGATTATACAAATTAGATATTAGAATCATAAGAATTTTTAATACTTATGGTCCAAGAATGAGAATTAATGATGGAAGAGTAATTTCAAATTTTATTGTCCAAGCATTAAAAGGAGAAAAATTAACAATATATGGAGATGGTTCTCAAACAAGAAGTTTTTGTTATGTAAGTGATTTAGTTGAAGGTATTTATAGATTTTCTACATATAATAATTTATCAGGACAAGTTATAAATCTTGGAAATCCATCTGAATTTACAATTTTACAATTAGCAGAAATTATTATGAAATTAATTCCAAGTGCAAAAGGTATAGAGTTTTTACCTCCATTAGAAGATGACCCGAGGAAAAGAAGACCTGATATTACAAAAGCAAAGAATTTATTAAATTGGGAACCAAAAGTTAAATTAGAAGAAGGTTTAATATATACGATTGATTATTTTAAAAGGGAATTAATGTTATGAAAAGAGAAGATTTAAAACTAACACCAATTATGGAAGATTATTTAAAGAACATATATTATGAAATTGAGGAAAAAGGAAAGTGTAGTGTTGTAGAATTATCAAAAAGAATGGGTTTAAAACCAGCATCTGTAAGTGAAATGATAGATAAATTGGCTCAAAAGGGATTGGTGGAGCATCAAAAGTATTCGGATATTAAATTAACAGATCTTGGAAGAAAAATTTCACTTGTAATTATAAGACATCATAGACTTATTGAATTATATTTATTAAAAAGTCTTGGATATGATTATGAAAAGCTTCATCAAGAGGCAGAAAATTTAGAGCATTATATTTCTGAGGATTTGATAAAGGCAATTGATGATTTCCTTGGAAATCCTAAGTTTGACCCTCATGGTCATCCTATTCCGAGTGAAGAAGGAGAATTGCCAAAGGTAAAATGCTTATCTCTTTCGGATTTAAATGTAAATGATAAATTTATTATTCTTGAAGTTCCAGATAATAACCCAGAATTATTAAGATATTTATATGAAAATTCATTTATTCCTAATAATGAAGCCCAGGTTCTTGAAAAAAATGAAATTGCTGGATATATGAAAGTAAAAATAAAAGATAAAGATATTATTTTAGGTTTAAATGTTTGCAAAGTTATAAAGGTAAAAAGAAAATGAAGTGTTTTATAATTGTTTTAAGAGACTTTTTTGAGTTATATAATTTTAAGGAGCTTTTGAATGTTAAGAATAACATTGCAGAAATAAATGATAATGGAAAAATTTT
>JAUQPS010000043.1 GCA_030550205.1 bacterium | reverse complement strand
ATTTTGATGACCATGGAACGCATACAACGGGAATAATGGCTGCCTGGACAAATAATAATGTTGGAGTAGCAGGTGAGGCTTGGGGTGCAAAAGCAATGGCTATAAGAACCGGAAATTGTGGATATATATACTATTCTATCAACGGGACATATTATGCTGCTAATAACGGAGCTAAAATCATAAATCATTCCTATGGAGGTTCAAGTTTTAATAGTTCTCAGTATAATGCATTATCTTATGCTAGGTCTTTGGGAGCTAATAATTATGCAAGTGCAGGAAATGATGGAGCAAATGCTATTAGATATCCGTGTGGCTATAATGATGTAGTAGTATGTGTGGCTGCAACGGATCAAAATGATATTAAAGCAAATTTTTCAAATTATGGAACATGGGTAGATGTATCAGCACCTGGTGTTAATGTCCTTTCAACTGCCTGGAATTCTTCTAATAATTCTTATACTTATGCTGCTTACTCTGGAACTTCAATGTCAAGTCCTTCCGCTGCTGGTGTTGCTGCTCTTATAAAAGCAGCTAATCCTAATTTAAGTGTTGATGAAGTAGATACAGTTTTATTATGTTCTGCTGATAATATAGATGCTTTGAATCCAAATTATGCTGGTTTAATTGGCTCTGGTAGGGTAAATGCTTATAAAGCAGTGAGAATGGCAAAGTTTGCAGGTGTAAATGTTTTAAAAATTAGAGTAGATGATTCAAATTACAATAATAATAAAAGAGCAGAAGTTGGAGAACAAGTAAAACTTTATCTAACTTTAACTAATCCAAGATGTTATAGAAATGCTAATAATGTTCAACTTCAACTTATAAATGATGACCCTAATATAACTGTTATAGATGGCAATATTAATGCTGGGAATATAACGATGGGGCAAGTTATTGAACCTGCGGACTTTTTTGAAGTTAGTATAAGTGGGAATCAACCAAGATTTTGGAATTTTAAAGTAAAAGTTATTTCATCCCCACAAAATGCTGATACTATATTAAATTTAAGACTTACCATAGGTTTTCCTGAAATTCTTTTAGTAGATGCTGATACATTAACAAGTTTTGAAAATTATTATATGCAAGCTCTTGATAGCTTAGGAAAAGTTTATGATATAGTAAAGTTTAGTGATAAAGATGCTTTTTATTCAAGTGCAAGAAGTATTATAATATGGCATACAGGAAATAGAAGTAGTAATGTTTTGACAAATGAAGAAAGAGATACTCTCATAAATTGGTTAAATAGTGGTAAAAAATTATTTATATCAAGTCAGTATTTGGCAGAAGATCAAAATGGAAGTCAATTTATTACAAATTATCTTGGAGCAAGTGTTGTTCAAACAGGCATTTCTTATAAAACGATGGTAGCAGAAACAAATGACCCTCTTGGAAATAATTTAAAGTTTAGATTGTTTAATCCTGATGGAGCTCAAAATGCTAATTCTAATGATAATATATCTCCACAAGCAGGAGCAAGAAGAGCATTTAAATGGACTAATGTTTTAGGAAGTGGAGATTATGGAGGAGCAATGGTATATAGAATAGAAAATGGAATGTGTAAGACTGTGTTTTTGGCTGGTCCTTTTGAAGCAATTAGTAATACTCAATCAGGATGGAATAAAAGAGAAGAGCTAATGTCTGCTATTTTAAATTGCTTTGTGAATGTTTCTGCGGATGAAATTGGTATAATTCCATTTGGAATATATCCAAACTTAAAAAATTCAAAAATTATAATAAAATATCATCTAAAAGATGCTCAAAATATAAGTATCAGTGTTTATTCCATAGATGGTTCTAAGATACACCAAACAACTATTAAAGATGCAAAATATGGCATTTATAAAGTACCTGTAAAGTCAAAGGGTATATATATCTTAAAAGTTAATGATAAAGTTTATAAACTTATAAATAACTGAGGGGCTATTTGCCCCTTAAAAAACTATGAAGTTATACGATACTTTAACTAATCAGTTAAAGGAGTTCAAACCCCTCGAAGATAATAAAGTTAAAATGTATGTATGTGGAATGACTGTTCAAGATGTTCCACATATGGGCCATTTAAGAACTTTTACAAGTTTTGATATTTTAAGAAGATATCTTGAATATAAAGGTTATGAAGTTATTTATGTTCAGAATTTTACAGATATTGATGATAAAATTATAAATAAATCAAAAGAACTACAAGTTGATTGGAGAAAACTGGCTCAAAAATATGAGATGGAATATATTAATTATGCAAAAATGATGAACTTTAAAAATGTTGAATTTTTTCCAAAAGCAACACTACATATTCAAGAAATTATTGAAATTATTGAAAATTTAATAAATAAGGGATTTGCATATATCTCAAATAATAATGTGTGGTTTGATGTTGAAAAATTTGAAAATTATGGAAAACTTTCTAAGAAAAGTTTAGAAGATTTAATAAGTGGTTATAGAATAGAACCGGATCCATCAAAAAGAAAACCTTATGATTTTGCTCTTTGGAAATCTTATAAGGAAAATGAGCCCTATTGGTATAGTCCATTTGGAAGAGGAAGACCTGGTTGGCATATTGAATGCTCTGCTATGAGTATAACTCATCTTGGGAAAACAATTGATATACATGGAGGAGCGGAGGATTTAATTTTTCCACATCATGAAAATGAGATAGCTCAAAGTGAAGCGTTTACTGGTCAAACATTTTCTAATTTTTGGATTCATACAGGCTTTTTAACACTTGGTGGTGAAAAAATGTCAAAATCAACGGGTTTATTCTTCTCTGCAAAAGATGTTTTAGAAATTTATGAACCAAATGTTATAAGATTATTCTTTCTAAGAGCGCATTATAGATCACCTTTGGAGTTTTCAGAAAAATTACTTGAAGATGCTAAAAATAGTTGGCAAAGGATAAAAAATTTTCTTTTAGAATTTAATAGGGAAGGAAATTTAGTTTTTGATATAATAAAGAATTTTGAAGAAGCAATGGATGATAATTTAAATACACCAAAAGCGCTTTCAATTATATTTGAATCTATAAATGAAGCATATAAAAATACTCAAAAAGCAATAGATATTGCATTTACTATTAGATTTTTATTAAATGTTTTGGGATTTAATTTAGAATTTGAAAGAAGAGTTAATAAAATAGATGAATTGATGGATATTATAATTGAAATTAGGCAGGATTTGAGAAAAAGAGGAATTTATGAGCTTTCTGATAAAATTAGAGAAAAGCTTAAAAACATTGGAATTATATTAGAGGATACAAAAGAAGGAACAAAATGGAAAATATTATAATTTTAACAATAATTACTCAAAGTTTTTTAATTAAAAATGTAAATGTCTATACACCAAAAGGTAGAATAGATAGTGTAGATGTATTAGTAGAAAATGGAATTATTAAGGATATAGGGAAAAATATAAAAGTTTTGGATAATTTCAAAATAATTGATGGAGAATTTAAAAATTTATATCCAGGATTTATAAATTCAATTAGTGCTGTTGGACTTGTAGAAATTGCGGCAGTTAGAGCTACAAATGATTTATCAGAAATTGGGGAATTTAATGCTTTATTAAAAAGTTATAATGCTATAAATCCAAGTAGTGAGCATATTAGAGTTATAAGGAGTAATGGAATTTTAATTGTAAATAGTGTTCCAAGAGGTTATTTAATATCTGGTTTTTCAAGTGTTATTAAATTAAATGGAAGAACTCAAAGGGAAATGGTAATAAAGGAAAGGACAGGAATTCATATATATTGGGATAATAAAAAAATTTCAAAAATTTATGAATTTTTTAGAAGTGCAAAAGCATATTTACTACAAGGTAATTATCAAAGAGATTTAAATTATGATGCTATTTTGGATGTTTTAAATAAAAAATTGCCAGTTTTTATTCATATTAATAATAAAGATGAAATAATTAGTGCTATTGAATTTTCAAGAGCTTTTGATATAAAAATTGTAATTGTTGGAACTTATGGGATAAGAGAAGCTATTGAATACTTAAAGAATTATAAAATTGATGTTATTTTAGATGGAATCCATAAATTACCAAAAGAAGATAATCCATATGATGATATTTTTACCCTTCCAAAATTTTTAAATGATAATGGTATAAATTTTTGTATTTCTACAAGTGGCTCAGCATTTGGTATATTTGATGAGCGCAATTTACCTTATCATGTATCAAGTAGTATTGCATTTGGTCTTGATAAAATAACCGCTTTAAATTCAATAACTATAAATTGTGCTAAAATTTTAGGGATTGATGAGGAATATGGTTCTATTGAAAAAAATAAAAGTGCTACTTTCTTTATAGCAGATGGAGATATATTTGATTTTAATTCAAAAATTATAAGGGCATTTATAGATGGTCAAGAAATTGATTTAAGAAATAAGCATATTGAACTTTTTGAAAAGTATATAAATCAATAATTTATATCAAATATCCACAATTTTATCAGGGTATGCTTTAAAATTTTCAAGTTAGCTATGCTAACAGAAGGAGGTAAGATGATGAAAAAGCTAAACCTAACAATCATCATTGGAGCGATAGTGATAAGTTTGGGCTATGTTGCCATTACAGGTTTGACTAACAAAGCTAAGGAAGCAAATTTCACTATACACATAAGAGCATATGATATTACTATCCCTGAGGCTACTATTGAAGGAGTTCAAATAAAGAATGTAAGGCAGTTTAATGTGATAAATGAGCCTTCTAATCTTATTGTAAGAAAGGGAACAAAGGTTAATATAAATATTATAAATGAATCTCCTATAAGCGAAAACTTCTCTATTGATGGTTATGAAGAAGTAAATTGGACACTAAAATCTAAGGAAACAAAATCATTTTCATTTATTGCTAATAAAGTTGGCTCATATACTATCTGGTGCAATTTACATCCTAAAAATATTCATCTTCCTGGAACATTCTCGGTAATAGAATGAGATTATTTTTTATTTTTGGGCTCCTTTCGGGGTCCTGCTCATATAAATATAATGGTATGTTGTTAGAAAAACCTATTGAAATTAACCAAGACTTTATACTTATTGATCATAATGGAAATCTAGTTGAGTTTAAAAGTTTATTGGAAAAATACAACCTTATTTATTTTGGATATACTTTATGTCCCGATGTTTGCTATAGTGCACTAAAAGATATATCAGAAGCCTTAAAATATATAAAAAAAGATGTTAAAGTATTGTTTATAAGTGTTGATATTCATAGGGATAAACCCGAGATTTTAAAACAATATCTAAAAAATTTTAATAAACATTTTATCGGACTTGTTCCAAAGGATGAAAACGAACTCTATAAAATTACAAAATTTTTCTCAATAGCTTATCAATTTAATGAAAATGGCTATATATCTCACAGTTCATTTATAATTTTTATAAAAGATAACAAAATTATAGGATACTTCCCATTAGGTTTAAAACCAAAAGAAATAGCAAATGACTTAAATAGGTTTTAAAAATCAAAATTTAACTTCAATGATATATTTCTATAAGGATTTGGTGTTCCAAAGGGATTAGTCGGTTCAATGTAATACTCATTAAATATGTTATCTATTAAGAGATTGGACTTAATAAACTTTATAGAGTAATTTAAACCTGTTGAGAAAATTGAATATATAGAATCTGCGAATATGACCCTATGGTATAACTCTAAAAACTTATAAGTTAGTTTTGTTTTTATTTGGGGTTTTGAGTAGAAGGGGATGTTTATGGATGGTTGTGAATATAGGATATTTAAATTGATAAATAAGTTTTTCTTAAAGATAAGAAAGATATCTGAATTGAGATTTAGAATATAAACATCTCTGTTTTCAAAAGTATAAGCTTTATAACCTTGTATGATAGTATCTAATGGGGTTAGAAGGATGAAGTTTTTGATATAGTTTATTGAAGGTGAGATTGAAAGAGATATGAAGTTTAAAGAATGCTTATAATCTATAGAAAAATTAAATGAATATTCTTCTTTTAGGTTTTCATTAGCAATTTCATATCTATTGGCAGTTTCATGAATACCTGTAAATGAGAGTTGTTGAAGTGAGGGATATTGAATTGATTGTGAAAGTGTAAAACTAAAATCTTTTATAGGTTTATTAATTAAAAATGAAAAGCCAACTTTTAATTTATTATCAAAATCTGAATAGTTAGGAATTATAGAGAAAGAGTAGTTTAAAATGTCTTTAAGTTTGTTTGAATATAACATTGTAAATAAAAATCTATTGTAATTTGAAGTTTCTTCCCCACTTCCCTCAAAGCGATTTAACATTAAATTAATATAGAATTTATCTGAGTTGTATATACCTTGTGCAGTATATAATTTTAGCCTTGTTCCCTCATTACTATGTTTTATGGACAATCCATGAATATGTCCCAATTCCATTTGATCTGAGTATTGAAAGTCAAATATAAAGCTCTTATAACTTAATCTTGGATTTAGAAATAAATTTCTTGCCCCTCCATCAGAATTAATAACACCATAATTTATAAAGCTAAAGTAATTACCTATTTGAAATTCTTTATATTTGATTGATAAAATAGAATAAAATGAGCTATCAGAAGTATTTTCTATTTCTGGATTTACAAAATTTTGACTAATTGAACCCTTTATACCAAATTTATATGAAAAATCTCCAAAATTTCTATTATTTTTTATTCCGGCAGATATTCTATTATTTTGTGATAAATATTCACTAAACAAAGAAAATTTATTTTTCTCTTCAATATCAAATAATTTTAAATCAATTCCACCTGCTATTGAATTTAAACCAAATAAAGCATTATTTTGGGAATTTCCAATAAAGATATTATTTACTAAATCAGGATCAATTACAATAGGATGGTCTAAATAATCGCTTTGGTCATTTAAAAATGCACCATCAACAATAATATTATATTTATCTCTATTAAATCCAGAAATAATAGGCTTATTTATAACATTTCCAAAATTTATATTTTCAACTTCTTCTTTGATATTTTTTATTTCTTTTACTTTAATTGCTTTTGATATCACATTTACAGTTTTTAATGTAATTCCAGAACTTTCAAGATAAATTTTATCTGAAATTTCTTCTCTTTTAAGTGTTAAAGTTTTATATCCAATCCTATAAACTATTAAGCTATCATTATCTTTCATTTTTACATTAGCACAACCATTATGGTCAGTAAATGTAAAGGTTAAAGATGTATAAATCTGCACCGCTTCAAGCGGTTCATTTGTTTTTTTATCAAACACACATATTTTTAAACTTTCAAAGCTTATAATTAAAGTTATCATTTTTAAACCTCCTTTTTTGTTTTTTAAATTTTTAATAACTTTTTAATTTAATTTTTTAAATTTAAAGAGTTATTTTTGATTTTATGATATGATTGGTGGTGAGCGGATTTTGAGTTCTGTTATATAAGTTAATTTAAATTCTTCATTTTTAAAAGATAATAAAATTTCAAAAATTTTTAATGGCTTTTCAATCTTGATTTCAAAGCTGTTAAAATTAGGTGAGTTATTTTGATAATTTAAAACTAAACAATTTTCAAATTTTGAATAATGAAAATGATTGTGAAAACTTGAAAGAACAATTGCATTAATATTAAATATAATTGTAAAAATTAAAAGTAATTTTCTCAAAGTTTAAAATTTTAAAGTATGTTTATGTTTAATTTTTTAATTTCCTTTTGGATTTTAAGTGAAGTTGATAGTTTTGGTAATAGGTTTGTTTTAGATTATCCAGAGGGGATATTTTTAGAATTTGAAAGTCATAGATTTTTGGGGTTAAATATAAATAAAAAGAATTTTTTGATACAAGTGGGTGGATTTTATGAAAAGGGAAGTTATAATAAAAGGGAATTTAATGGATTATATGGGGGTTATGAAAATGCATTTTTAATTATGAATTTTAATAATTTCTATATTACATTAGGAAGAAGAGCTTTAAAAATATCAAAAGCTATTCTTTGGGATAACTTTGCTCTTGATGGCATTAGTATAAATTATAAAAATGAAAGTTTTTCGTATAGTTTTTATTTAAATCAAATAAATTCAATAATAACTCCCGAAAGTGTTAGTCTTAATCAAAAAATTTATCCACCAGGTTATTTAATAAATAGATATTTAACAATAAGAAGAGTTGAAATATATACAAGATTTGGAGATTTTTATATTACAGATTATGGAATTTTACCTTTACCATATGAGCTAAACATTCCATTTAGTCTTTTTAATCCTTTTATTTCAAGTTATAATTTACAATGGAATGAAGGTTATGAAACTAACACAATTTTATCATTTACTTATAAAAATCAACATTTTCTATTTGAAATTTCAATTGATGACTTTCAATATAGTAAAGAAACCATAAATAAAACACCTCCAAAATTAGCATTTTGGTCATATTTTAAAAAACATCCCTTTAAAATTGAATTTCTTTATGCTATGCCTTATACATTTAATAATAAGCGCTATGTTTCAAAATGGCTAATTTATAATCAAATTCCTTCACTTCTTAATTCAGATGAAATGAAATTAATTTTCTCATATTACAATAATAATAACTTTCTTTCAATTGGTATTAAAATAAAAGGCAGTTTAAGTGTGTATAGTAAGGAAGAGAATTATATATTTCATCTGCCTTTAATTGAGCCCATTAGTTATTATCCTTTACTTAAGGCATTTAAGGATGTTAAATTTAATAATAGAATTTTAAGATTTGGAATTCGCTATGATGAAGCTATATTTTTGGATTTAAATTTTATAATCTAAAAATGAATGAGATTTTATTTGAATAAAAAATTCTACACTCCAATTTAAAAACTTTAAGATAAATTCCATAATCATAATAAATTTTATTAGTATAGCCAATTGTTGAATAAATGCCAAACATAGGAAAAATTGAAAATTTAATATCACCTAAAATAAATTCATCAAAATATATATTTTCTCCTCTTTTTGAATAAATCCCATCATTAAATACTATGTATTTTGAATAAAACCAACTCCCACTATATGGAAGTAATATCTCAAATATATCGGGATACAAAAATCCACCATCTATATAAATTCTTTCAATGATTGGATAATTTCCTAAAATCCTTTGATAAGAAAGTTTTAAATGAATTTTATCTAAAAATTGATTTTTGTAATTAAAACCAAACTTAAAGTAATTTTCATTTTTGTTAAAATCTCTTGCTAATTTTAGAAAACTTTTAAAGTATTTATATTTTAAACTAATATCAAATCCCCAATTGTTTATTTTCTCAAAATAACTACTATCAAGATATTCTAAATTGTTAATATATTGATTAAAGAGCAAAATTTTAATATAATTGGTTTTAATTCCTGTTTCAAAGCTAAAAAATCCTTTTACAAACTTAATTTTTGAATTGAAATAATTTTCAGAAAATTTTAAATAAAATTCACCTTTTGTATTTCCACCATAATTTAAAAAGTGCCTTTTATAACTTTCAGAACCATTTAAGTAAAGAGCAAAAAAGTAATTATCCAAGGGATTATAAAATATAATTGGTATAAATGAAATTTGATAATAGCCCATTTTAGGAATTGTAAAGAATGGTTTAATTTCAAATCTTCTTGGATATGTATTATCCCATTCATCTATTTCAAGTGTTCTATTAAATGGGTCTAAAATAATACTATTTGCTTTTATAATAGTATCAGGTTTAACTTTTATAATTTTATTATCAATTAAAGCAGAAATTGGATAATTATAAGTTCCCTTTATTAGAAATGTTCCCTCCTTAATTTTATATACTCCATAATTTGGTAATCCTTTTGAATATAGCCATTGATTTTGAAATTCTTTTAAATCTAAATGGGAAATTTTTTCTGCTAAATTAAAGAAATCTTCACTTCTTGGATGCTTAAATGCATATTCTTTAAAGTATTCTTTTAATAATAAATCAAATAAACTATCACCCATAATATCTTTTAAGGCATACATTAAGTTTTTACCCCTATTATAAACTTGCCAATAATTTTTCATTTCCCATGCAGGTTTTCCTAACATTGGCTCATCATAAGGATTTAAATATACAAAGTAATCACTAAAAAGTCTAAAATCATAATTATTTAAATAAAATTTCATAATTTTTGAAAATTTTCCAAACATCTTATAAATACTATCCAAACTAAAATAATTCTGATTATAATAACTTTCAAGATAACTATTCATACCCTCATCCATCCAAGCTTCATAAGCTTCATCATTTCCAATAATTCCATAAAACCATTGATGTCCAACTTCATGAGCGACAACAATTGCTGTATAATATTCTTTTAAATTTTCTATATCCATGAAGTTTCTTAAACTTCCAAACCTTCTTAAACTTTTTGGATTTGTAATTAAAATTAATGCTGGATATTCCATACCTCCACCCGCTCTTAAATGACTTTCAACAATAGTTAATGTTTTATAAGGATATGGATATAAATAATTGCTAAACATTTTTAATGAATTTATCGCATGTTGCTCGCATAATTTAGCAAATAATGTATCATTTGAATAATAAAGGGTATAAATTTTTATATTGTTAAATTCAGATATTCTTACTTTATATCTTTTACTCATTACAAATGCAAAGTCATGTGCTTTTTCAAGTTTAAAGTGTAAAACTTTAATACTGTCTAAAATAGTTGAATCTATTAAATATCCACTTGCTCCTATAATATAATTTTTTGGAACTTCTATATGGACTTCCCAATCAGCATAATCTCCATAAAATTCCGTATTATATCTATATCCATATGTTCTCCAACCCCTTTCATCATATACTCCAACTTTTGGATACCATTGCGTAATTTCATATTCCTCTTCATCTTTTCCAAGTCTATCAAATAATTTAGGAATTTTTAATGTAAATTTAATTTCAATCTTTGCAGTTTCCCCTGGTAAAATTGTTTTATAAACTTTCATAAACATATCATTTGTATCAAATTTTTCAGAACAACTATCAATTCTTATATATCCTAATTCTTTTTCCTTTGCTTTATCTAATTCGGTTATTTTAACTTTTCTTATTCTTTTAATATCTTGATTATATTTTGAATTTGGTCTAAATGCATTAGCATATAAATTAAGTTCAATATGTTTTAGTGTGTCTTTTGAATTATTGATGTAATATATTGTTTGATGTGCTTTAATAATATCAAGTGAATCAATGAATTTTACATAGAATTCATATTTTATAAAATTCTGAAAGTCTGCAAGGGAAAAAATTATGTTTAACAATTTGAAATTTTAAGGCTTTAAAATTTTCAAACTTGCCCCCATCGTCTAGCGGCTAGGACACCACTCTTTCAAGGTGGAGGCAGGGGTTCGATTCCCCTTGGGGGCATT
>JAUQPS010000042.1 GCA_030550205.1 bacterium | reverse complement strand
TTACCTTAAAATTCTCAAACTATGAATAAAAACATTTTAGTTTTTGGAGGAACTGGTTTTGTTGGAAAGGCTATAACAAAAAAGTTAATTGAATACAACTATAAACCAGTCTTATTTATAAGAGAAAGCTCAACTAATAAAATCCCTTCTGAAATTAAAAATAAAATTGAAGTTATTATAGGAAACATTGAAAAAATTGAGGACTATGAAGATAAGATAAAAAGTTATGAAATTTATGCAATTATCTATTTAATTGGATTAATTAGAGAATTTCCACAAAAGAACATAAAATTTATAGATTATCATTATAACTGGCTAAAAAAAGTTATTGATTTAGCAATTAAACTGAATATAAATAGATTTATCTTAATGAGTGCAAATGGTGTAAAGGAGAATGGCACTACTTATCAAAGAACAAAGTTTATGGGTGAAGAGTATTTAAGAAAAACTAATTTAAATTGGACGATATTTAGACCAAGTTTAATTATTGATGATGATAAAGAAGCATTTAACTTTAAAAAGCTTATTTTAGATTTATCAAAATTTATATTCTTTCCAATTTTCTCAAATGGTAAATATAAGGTTAGTCCTGTTCATAGAGAAGATGTATCAGAAATTTTTGTAAGAAGCATTGAAAATGAAAAAACTTTCAAAAGAATATTTCATATATGTGGAAAAAATAGTTATAACTATGTTGATTTTGTAAAATTAGTAGCAAAATCAAATAAAAAATTTATAATTCCAGTATATATTCCAAGTTTTATAATAATTCCAATAGCAAAGATATTTAGATATGTTGAATTTTTCCCAGCAAGCGATGAACAAATAAAAATGTTATTAGAAGGAAATACTTGTGTTGAAAATGATATTTGGGATATATTAAATTTAAAACCAAGAGATGTTTTCTAATCACATAGTAAGAAAAACTACGCATATTCTTGTTTCAATCGGAGTTATTATATTAAGCCATTTTCTTGGGAAATATGAAATGGCCTTATTATGTTTGGCTTTTGTTTTCATAAATGCTTTAATTGACTATAAGGATTTTGGTATAATAACATTTCCACTTGTTGTTTTAATTTCTACATTACTTTATTATGAAGATAAAAACACGTATTTTTTAGTTTTATTTCCAATGTTCTTTTCAGACCCTTTCGCTTTTATATTTGGAAAAATTATAGATAAGTTTAAATTTTATGATAAAACGCTTATAGGAAGTTTTGTATTCTTTATTTTTACTTTTTTATTTTCAGTTTATTTTTCAAAAAATTTTTTATTTTCAATTACATTTGCTTTTTTTCTTACACTCATTGAGTTAATTTCAGAGAAAAGGCTTGATAATTTTTTTATAGTGATATTTGCAATTATTTTAGTAAATGTAAAAATTGAATTGTTTTTAAGTGCAATGTTTTTTGCATTAATAATAAGCTTTGTTTCAATTTTATTTAATTGGCTTGATACTAAAGGAGCAATAGGAACTTTTATTATAGGAAGTATTATTTTATATTCAGGGGGGTTTAAATGGGTTATTCCATTAGTTTTATTTTTAGTCTTTGGTTCTCTTATCTCAAAATTAAATGATAAAAGAACAAAGAGAAATTTATATCAAGTGCTTGCTAATGGTGGAATAAGTTTTGTTTTAAGTGTTATGAATATATTTTATCCAAATGAGATATTTTATTTTGCACATCTTTGTGTTATAAGTGCTATGAATAGTGATACTTTTTCAAGTGAAATTGGAATGAAATTCTCAAAAAACGCATATTTAATCACAAATTTTAAAGAAGTAGAAAAGGGAACATCAGGAGGAGTTAGTTTTATTGGATTTATAGCTGGTATTTTGGGAAGTTTTTTAATTTCTATATTTTATCAAAAATGGTTTTATGTTTTTATTGTTGGAATAATTGGAAATTTAATAGATTCTTTAATTGGGGCAACTATTGAAAGGAAAGGTTTTATTTCTAATAACTTGACGAACTTTTTATCATCTTTATTGTCTTGTATAATTGGAATTTTAATATACTTTAAAATTTCATAGCTTTGAAAATTGTTTATAAAGTTGAAATATCATCCGCTCATAGAATAATGAATTATGATGGTAAATGTAAGAATTTACATGGGCATAATTATTTTGTTATTGTAGAAATTGAAAGTGAAAATTTAGATGAAAATGGATTTATTATGGATTTTTCAAAAATTAAAAAAATTGTAAATGAATTGGACCATAAAACGATACTTCAAAAAGGAGACCCTCTTATTGAACGATTAAAGGACCAAGAGCTATTCATAATGGATGAACCACCAAGTTGTGAAAACATTTCAAAAATCATAGCTCAAAAAATTTCTCATAATCTAAAAAATTACAAAAAAATAAAAGTCAAAGTTTGGGAAAATAGAAAAAGTTATTGTGAATTTGAATTATTTAAAACACCATAATAAGCTTTAAAATTTTCAATTATGATAGAAAAAATAAATAAGATATTAGAAAAACTTCCAGAAGAATATAGAGATTCCATAAGGGAAATTGTAGAAATCATAATAAAGGAAGAGATAGAGCAAAATAGAAGAATGATACAAGAGCTGTGGGATATAATCAAAGAAGGAAATAAAGTAAATGAAAGGTTATGGAAAACTGTTGAAATTCTTGGTCAGAGGGTAGATAATCTAACACAAGCAGTAAATGAATTAAGACAAATAACGAAAGAGCAAGGTGAAAAAATAATGGAATTAACACGAGCAGTTAATGAATTAAGGCAAATAACAAAAGAACATGGTGAAAGAATAGAAAAATTAGAAAAAGCATTAGCTGAACTTACTGAAAAGTTAAATAACTTAATACGGGCAATTGAAGAAATGAGAAAGGCTAATCAAGAACAATTCGAAAAAATTTGGCAAGTAATAACTGAACTAACACAAGCAGTAAATGAATTAAGAGAAATAATAAAAGAACATGGTGAAAGAATAGATAGATTAGAAAAAGCAGTAATGGAGCTAACACAAGCAGTTAGTGAATTAAGGCAAGCAGTTGATGAATTAAGACAAATAACAAAAGAGCAAGGTGAAAAAATAGATAATTTAACAAAGGCTTTTGAAAGGTCAGAAAAAGTTAATAAACAAACAAGGAAAAAACTTGAAACATTAAGTGATAATTTTGGATATTTACTTGAAGATAGAGCAATTAGATATTTGCCAAAACTTCTAAAAGAAAAATATAACATTGAGATAATTGAACCACTTAAAAGAGATTATATAGAAATAAAAGGTAGATATATTGAAGTTAATATATATGGAAAAGGCAAAAGGGATGGAGAAGAATTCATAATTATAGGTGAAGCGAAAACAAGATTAAGTCAAAAAGAAGTTAATAAGTTTATTTTAAAGTGTAATAGATTAGGTGGAAAGCAATTTAGAATCATAATTAGCTATTTAATTTCTCCTCAACTTAAAGATGTCCTTTTAAATAATAATATTGAATTTATAAATTCCTACGAGCTTGAAATATAAGAATTGTATCAAACTTAAAAATTTGTGGATAGCTATCAAAGGGTTTTAGTTGGAAAAGCTCATATCCCATATCTTTCATGTGTTTTAATATAGGATAAAGTTTTTTCAAATCTCTTAAAATTATTAAAACATTTTTAAATTTTTTGTCTTTTATGTTTTTAATATGCCTTAAAATAGGATTATTTAATATAAGCAAATCAATATCTTCAATTGTTTCAAGAGCACTTGAAGGTTTAACTGAAAGCAATTGACAATTAAATATATCATAAACTCTCATCAATTCATCTAAATCCCTTATATTATAACCATTTCTTTCAACAGCAAGGATATTATTTAAATCTTCAAAAAGAAAAACTGGATAATATTCCGCCTTAATTATTAATGTCTTTTTTATATCATTATTCTTAATATAACTCTTTATAAATTCAAGCTTTTTCTCAAAAATATAAACATTTTCATCAAAATCAGAAAATGCACTTATCTTTATAGTCTTATTTAAAATTTTCTCCTTATATGAAATATCGCCAGCAATGAGCTTAAAACTCCTATCTTTCTTAAAAATAATCCCCGATATAAAATTAGAAGAATTATAAATATCCAAAAAATAATCCCTATTCAATCCCCTTTCATATTCCACTAAAACAATAAAACTATTTAATTTTTTTGAGCCTCTTATAAAAACGCTATTTGGAAGCATTTTTAAAATTTCATTTATTTGTTCATATAAAAGTGGACAAAATTCAACCTTGATATTATAATAACTTCTTTTATAAGTGTTAAGATAATGAAAAGGTTGAGATAACTCAAAATCAAAAATAGAAAAACTTGAATAAAACTTTTTAATTGTTGATATTAAAAATTTAAATTTTAACTGGACTTGATATTCATATGTTGAAATTTGTAAATTGCATCCTTCACAATTATAATAATATCTACAACTTGGTAATATCCTATATTTTGAGGGCTTTTTAATATAATTATTTTCAACATCAACAACTTCGTTTGGAAGCACATGTTTTAATTTAAAAATACCCTTTGAACTATAACCTATTGCCTCACCCTTATAATTTAATTTTTTTATTTTTACAAACATCAATCCTTACTCAAACTATTAAAATAATCAGAAAAAGACTTACTTAAAGCATCCATTATAGCATTTTTATAACCATCATCTGGACTATTTAATGCAGGTTGAACATAAAATCCATTATAACCCCTTCTTTCTAAAATTACACTACTATCTCTCTTTAAAAATTCCACTTCAATATAAACACCATATTTATAAGATATGATATTTCCATTTTGGTCATATTTTTCAGGTTCCCTTGAATAATTATTTATATAAACTCTCACAAAAACATTTGCACTTTTTGAATCTTTTAAATTCAATCTTGGCTCATTTAAGACAAAACTTTCAAATGCTACTTTTGAAATACTTGTAAGTTGCAAATAATCTGTTTTATTATCAATTCCAATTAATGAAACATCTCTATATTCCCTTGGAAAAAATCCTACTATGGAATAAACGCAACCTGTCACGAAAATAAATATAAATTTCTTCAATGTTGAAAATTTTAATTCTCAATATATAATTTTTGGTATGCCTATATTAAATTTAAAGTATTATGCTTTAAAATTTTCGGAATGCTTTATAGATTTTTTTGGTTAATTTTCTTATTTGGGTGTATAAATCCATATGAAGGGATATTATATTATCATCCAAAGAATTGTAAATTTAAAGTTTTAACAACAATTACAATATTATATGATTTTTCAAAGGAGATTGGTAAAGATAGAATTTGTGTAGAAAGTTTAGTTCCTGTTGGAGGAGACCCACATAAATATGAGCCCATTCCATCTGATATTATAAGAATTACAAAAGCGGATGTTATAATAGCAAATGGACACCATTTAGAAAATTGGCTTTCTAAATTGATTTCAAACAAAAGGAAAGAAGCAATATATTTTGAGGTTGCTTATAATTTAGAACCTTATAATAAAGACCCTCATTTATGGATGGATGTAATATATGCTATGGAATATGTAAAAAATATAAAGGATTTATTTATAAGAATTGACTCGGAAGGTAAGGAAATATATCAAAAAAATTATGAAAATTACATAAATAAATTAAAAAAGCTTGATGATTTTATAAAATGTGTAGTGGAAAAAATTCCAAGTGAAGATAGAAAACTTATTACAACTCATGATGCTTATAGCTATTTTTCAAGAAGATATGGATTTGAATTTGTTGGAAGTATTTGGGGAATATCAACAGAGGACGAACCTTCGGTTAAGGAAATTAAAAATTTAATAAATTTAATTAAAGAGAAAAAAGCAAAAGCAGTATTTATAGAAACAACAGTAAATCCAAAAATTATGGAAAGTATTGCAAAAGAAACAGGAGTAAGAATAGGAGATAAATTATATGGTGATTCAGTTGGAAAGGAAGGTTCAAATGCAGAAACTTATATAAAGATGCAAATTCATAATATAATTGCTATATATGAAGGAATAACAGGAAATAAGTATAAGGGGGAATGTGATGATAAGCTTGAAAATATCAAATCTAACAGTGTATTATGAGCTAAATCCTGTTTTAATTGATATTAATGTAGAATTTGAAAGTGGAAAAATATATGGTATAATTGGACCAAATGGTGCAGGCAAAAGCACATTACTCAAATCAATTTTAGGACTTGTTAGTTATGAAGAAGGAGATATCGTATTTTTTGAAAATAAAAAGTTCAATGAAGTTAGAGAAAAAGTTGCATATATTCCACAAAAAGAAATTGTAGATTGGGATTATCCAATAACAGTTTTTGAAATGGTTTTATTAGGTAGATTTGTTCATACAGGCATTATAAAAAGAATTTCAAAAATAGATAAGGAAATTACAATAAATGCTTTAAAAAAGTTAAATATATATGAGCTTAAAGATAGGCAGATTTCTGAGCTTTCAGGAGGACAACAACAAAGAGCCCTTATAGCAAGAGCAATATGCCAAGATGCCCAAATATACTTATTAGATGAGCCATTTTCGGGTGTTGATATTTTAACTGAAAGAAAATTATTTGAGATATTTTATAATCTAAAAGGAGAAAATAAAACCATAATTATTGTTGACCATGACCTTGCAAGAGTTCAAAAATACGATGAGCTTGTTCTATTAAATAGAACAATTATAGCAAAAGGAAAAGTTAAGGATGTTTTAAATAGTCAAACCCTTCTTGAACTTTATAGTGAGAAGTTAGTAATATGATAGAGCCACTTCAATATGAATTTTTCATAAGAGCACTTATTACTTCAATTATTATTGCTATAACAAGTTCATTTATTTCTCCCTTTTTAATAAGTAAAAGATGGTCCTTGCTCGGTGATGCTATATCACATGCAGTTTTGCCTGGAATTGCTATTGCTTATATTTTAAAACTTCCTTTCTTCATTGGGGCGGTTGTTAGTGCTATATTAACAGCGATATTTGTAGGATTTATTGAAAATAAAACAAAGATAAAAGGAGATACCGCCCTCGGTATAGGTTTAACAGGAGCTTTTGCACTTGGTATTGCTATTATGAGCATTATCAGAACAAAAGATATTGATTTATATCATATTTTATTTGGGAATGTGCTTGCAATTAAAGATAGCGATATTATTTTAGTATCAATAATTGCTTTAATTGTAATTAGCTCTATTATTGTATTATATAAGGGATTTTTGCTTTGGACATTTAATAATGTTTTATTTAAGCTATATGGTTTTCCAGATGAATTATTTAGATATTTTTTGATTATACTTGTTTCAATTAGTGTAGTTTCGGCAGTAGTTGCAGTTGGTATTGTATTAGCGGTAGCTCTTTTAATAATTCCAGGTGCTATTGGATATTTGATTTTTAAAAGAATTTCAGATATTATAAAATTTGGTATTGTTATTAGTGTTATTTCTGTAATTCTTGGACTTTATAGCTCTTATTATTTAAATGTTGCAAGTGGTCCTGCTATTGTTGTAATTTTAACTATATTTTTCATAATATCAATGTTTATTTCTCCAAAGGAAGGAATAATTGTTAAAATTGTAAGAGTTTATAAAAGAAGGAAGCAAATTGAATTACAAGATAAATTAAAGCTTTTATATGAGCTTTCTGAAAATGGTTTAAGTATAGAAAATATAAAGGGGGTTAAAATTTTAGATTTTATAAAGCTTGGAATTATTGAAATAGAAAAAGATAAAATTAAATTTACACCAAAAGGGAAAGAATTAGCCCAAAAGTTAATCAAAGCTCATGAATTATGGGAAACTTATTTAAAAAGTCATAATGTTGCAGAAAAATTAGAGCATTATTCGGATGAAGAAATAATAAGAATTTTAAATGAGATAGTAAGGTCAAAAGATTAGTTATTTAAATTTTATTAATTTTTCTGGCCAGTCATTATCCTCCAAAAATAGAACATGGTTGTTTTCATAATCCTTCTTCCCTGGTGGAGATTCCATTCCCTTTATTAATTCGTTGTATGGAGTAATTGAAAGGATATAAGCATCTAAAAACACTTTATGGCATTGGTTATTTTGACGAAGTCTTTTTTCCACTTCTTTAAGTTCTTTCCATAGTTGTATTTTTTCATTATCTAGTCCTTTTGTATGTTCTAAACCTTTTGGATCAATGAAGACAATGAACTGTTTATCATTCTGGTTAATCCACATAATAAAATCAGGATAAAACTGCGACCACTTTAGTTGAAAACCAATACCATGATGAGGAAGATTTCTCAAAAGATAAAGTTCAAAATTAAGCTTGCCTTTACAATTCTCTAAAAACTTTCTTAACCCTTCTATGAACTTCTTTTCACTTTCTACTAATCCTTGTGGTGAAATTCCATCCAGTTCTTCATCCTTTAAAAGCAATGGCAAATATAAAGACCTATCAAAATAAATTCTCGGTAAAATTTGACTATCATCTTGATAATATAGTTTGTCTAAGTCATTTAGGAGTTGTTTCATTCTTTCTACCAAATCTTTTTTCTTGTTGTCTATCTTCACTTTATATTCATATGGAAACATATTTTGTCTAAGTCCTATCTCACAAGATAAACTTTCCATTTCAAAACGCTTTGCATGTTTTCTGTAAAACCTCTCTATATAAGTTTTAATTACAAGCAATGCTAAATCTTCAAGTTTTTTAATATCCTTTATATCTTTTATCTCCATCTTAAAGAATTCTGGCGTTACTAAAACGTAATAATTACCATTTAAAAGAATATTTTTGAGATCATTAATATCAAAAACCAAATTCCAATAGCCTTTTAGCATTTTAAATTCAATAGCTTCTAACCATATCCTATGCCAATCAAGTAAATCTAAGATTTCTTTTTCAAATTTTAATTTTTCCACATCTGATCTTGCTTCTTTAGATTCTATACTGTTTTCCTCTTCCCTTACCGATAGTTTTGCTGATATTTTTAATACAAAATCTATTGTAAAGTTAATTGTTTCATCCAGCTTTAGCCTTAAAACCTTCTCATTTTCAAAACTTTTTCCATTTTTGGAAAGAATATACAAATTTTTCCATTTATCTTTATGTATATGTTCTACTGGCACTTCAATAGTTTCAAACTCTACATCTTCTTTTTGTATAGCCTCCAAAAATCTGTTTAGATAATCTGCTTTAATACTATATATGTTTAATGTTTCAAGAATTTTAACAACTCCATTCTCATTACTTCTCTTTAAAGACATACCCTTGCCTTTAAGCCTTACACCCCTACCAAATAGTTGAATTATCTGTGGCCCCTGCCCTTTTCCTATATTCAAAAGTCCCGTAGAAGCCACTCTCCAACTATCCCATCCCTCAATAAACTTCTTTGACCCAATAAGTATATTTATCTTAGAATCTTCTCTCTTTATGTTATCAAAAAGCGACCCAGAGATAGCATCTTGTTCTACCTTAATACCCTTCTTTTCCAATAGCTTTTTAAACTCTGAGATATTTCCAATGTTTATAACTCCAAAATACGGATTTTCACTAACTTTTAACCCTATTTCTCCATCTGCATTTTTTATCTCGTATAGCCAGAGACTCCCCTTACCACCAAAAACCAACTCATAAAGTTTTTCAAGTTTAGGGTCTATATCCTTTAAGTATTTAAATTTATCCGTAAAAATATCCTTACCATTCTCATTCTTTAATCCGGTTTGTCCGTTTATTATCTTGTATGCTACGCTCTTTAACCATTCTTCATTATCTATTACTTTTTTTATAAACTCCACAATCTGGATAACATCGGATTCTTCTTCTTTTCCGCTAACTGTAGTTCCTACAAAAATCCACAATGGCTTTTCAATGTTATATTCTTTTGCCAACTCTTTGTTATCCTCATAAGCAAGCAATTGCTCATAAAAGGAAAGAAGATTAGCAACAAACATAAACTCTTGAAATGCTCCTTGAGAAATTTGCACATCTTTTTTTAAATTTAAAATTGAAAAGTCTTTTCCATAACCATCTAAATAAAAGTATTTGTATGAATAATCAAAAATGATAGATTTGGCGTATTCTTTAAGTGTGTCTGGATCTCTTTCGTTTAAAATCTGTCCGAAAGTGGCACTATATTCAAAGATAAAACCACCTTCCCCAAGCTTTTTTATAAGCTTGGCCCACTTTTTCTCCTCCGACTTTTTACCCTTATGCCCTTCATCTACAAAAACAAGGTTTTCCCCTTCAAAAGCATCAACTGGAATTGTTTTACCCCCACCCTTTTTCTCTTCAACAAGCTTTGTTATTTCTATGATTAGTATTTCATCTAAGCTTTTAATTAAACCACCATTTAAACCTTCACCATAAAGCCTACAAGGAATACCACTTTTTTCAAGTTCTTCTTTATGCTGTTTTGAAAGCCCTTCATTTGGAGTAATAAGGATGATATTGTCAGGAGAAAAAAGCTTGTAATTGAGAAATTGATAGTAGTTTATATGCATAATTAGAGTTTTTCCAGAACCAGTAGCCATCCAAAAAGCAAGCTTTTTAAGATCATCTTCTGTAAAATCATCAATTTTATCAATGGAATATTCCTCTTTGTATTTAGTCAAAAAGCTATTCAATTCCTTTAAAAACTCTACCTTTCTATTTTTTAAACTATCAAGCACAATCTCTGTAAAAAGCACCGCCAAGTATTGAAAATATTTTAGAGAAAAAAGCCCCCTCTTATTTCTTATCATTCTAATATAGTCTTGTATGTTTTTATCATATTCAAGCAATTCATCTTCGGATATTTTCTTATCCTTAATACCTATAAGAGTATTGATGAAATAACTTCTACCATCACTATCAATGCCTTCATCTTTATCCTTCAATTCATTAAAAAGTTCTTTGGGATTGTTCTTGCCAAAGAGGGAAAGAAGATATTTGTTTAAAACTAAGTATTTTTCTATCTTCATATTTACCCCTCCATCAACCTTTTAAACTCTGGCTCAATGTATCTTACTTCCCAGCTTTGACCTGTTAATACACTTTGTCCATTTATATAAACTACCTCTGGATTCCAGCTTTTTATCTCATCAATAATAAACTTTTTATCTTCCATAAAATCTTTTTCGCTCCAATTATCTTCATACTCTCTCCAAACTACTACCACATTTTTTCCATCCTTTTCACCAAGGATAAACAAATATTTTCTATTGTTATGATTCCTTGCTTTCATCTTTTTAATCTTCAATCCTAAAAGGTAATTAAAGGTTTCTGGAATATCCACTACCATCTCCTGTGGTTCTCCAACTTCACTAAGATTGACTTTTAGTTTGTAAGCAAAAGGATTTTTTAGCATCTGTATATTAAGTAAATAAGGGCTTTCCTTTGTTTCAAAGTCAAGGAAGTATTTTAAAAGATATTCATCTTTGAAAAGCTCAAGCGCCTCTTTGTTTTCTTTTAGCTCAATGTTATCAAGTGCGTCTTCGTATTGTTCAAGGATTTGGTATTTGAAGAAAACTCCTATTCCATCCTCATCCTGTGGTTTGCCATCTTTCCAATTGAAAGAATAAGCTACTTTTTTAACTCTTGGAATAATTACAGTGTCAAAATAATCTGCCATCTCTACAAGGATAAACTTTCTTTTCCCTCCATCTTCTTTATTGAGCTTCATAACTGCATGGGCGGTTGTGCCAGAGCCAGCGAAGAAGTCAAGGATGATAGATTCTTTAAAAGACTTATCGGTAGAAAATCTAACTAGCTCTAGAGGTTTCGGGTGGATTTTCTCAATATATTCTTTGAGCTTTTTTGAAAACAGATTTAATAAGTCATTTGAACCTATCTGTGTAAATTTCAAAACAGAATTGGGTTTTTCAAATCCTAACTTCTTCATT
>JAUQPS010000041.1 GCA_030550205.1 bacterium | reverse complement strand
TAAATAAAGAAATGCCAATAAAAGACCCTATTAAAAGACTTTCATATTATCTCTATGTATTTAGTAAAACATTACTTGATTATAGCTATTGAATAATTATCAAATTTTCCAATTATTTCAATAACTTCTAAAAAATCATTTAAGCTTAAATTCTCAATATCTTGTAAAATGTTTTCTTTTGTTATTATCCTATTTGAAGTTATATATTCATTAAGCGTTGCAAATAAATAGTTTGGATAAAATTCAAAATCTGCCATTATTGATGTTTTTAGTTTTTGCTTTGCCTTTTGAAAATCATCTATATAATTTTTTAAATTTTCTATTATTTTTCTAACTTCCAAAATTACTTTTTCATTATATTTCTTTTCAACAGAATAGCTAATTCCAAAAATTGCAACTTCATTATAAAAATCTAAAAATGTATGAATATCATATACAAGACCAAGCTTTTCTCTTATTGTATCAAATAATATTGAACTACTTCCACTTCCAAGCATATGAGATATCAGAATGAGAATATATTTAAAAGGTTTATAATTAAATATTGGTATTCCAAGAGCTGTATAATTATAAAAGTTTTGAAGTTTTTTTTCAATTATAGATGGCTTGTAATTTTTGAAAGATTTTAAGTTTAAGTTATAGTTATATTCAAATTTTATATTATCTTCAATAAATTTTAAAATTTTATCTTCATCAAAATTACCACTAATTAAAATAACTACATTATCCTTTGAAAATACTTCATTTTTCCTTTTAATTAAATCCTCTTTTGTAAAACTTTTTATATTTTTTATGTTTCCAAGAATTTCACGAGAAAGTGGATGATTTTTAAAAATTGCCTTATTTAAATAGTAATAACATCTTTCTTCATAATTATCTAAAAGTTCTTTATATTCTTGGATTATAACATTCTTTTCATTTTCATAATTTTCAAATGTTGGATATAAAATAATATCAAATAAAATATCAAGAGCTTGCAAAATTTTTTCACTTAATATACTTGTATATATAGTTACACCTTCTTTTGTTGTCCAAGCATCTATGGAATTTCCATATAATTCAAAAAATTCATTTATTTGAAAATAGCTAAATCTTTTTGAACCTTTAAAAATGTTATGCTCTAAAAAATGAGTAATTCCTGATTTTTCTTCATAGCGAGAACCAACTTTTGAATAAATTATAATATATGATAAATATGAATTTCTAACATCTGAAATTACTTTAAGACCATTGAGGGTATAAAGTTTCAATTTATTTTTTGATAAGTTTAAAGCGTATAAGAGGATATATTAAAATTGCAAGGAGAAATGAAGGGAAAACATATCTAAATTCATAATTAGGAGACGTAAATATTAAGGTGAGTATAATTTAGTATGAATATTGTAATGTTATAAGTACCAGCGGAGAACAATAAATTAAAGGGTCCTTCTATTAACCGATTTGTAATTCTCATTATAATTTCTTTAATATGTGGAGGCTTAGTATCCATTTTTAAATTTACAATTGGAATTTCTTTATTTATGTATTCATCACTTAATCTAAATTATATAAAATTAAATTTCTATAAAATTTTTAACATTACTTTCAATCCCTACCTATGAAAGCTTTTTTATATTTTTATATTCTTTTGCTTTTAAGTCTGGAAATACAAGATAACAATAAACTTCTTAAACTTTATCCTTGTCAATATCAATTTTTATTTCCCTTTAAAAAAATGTTGGTCTAAAAAATAACAAGCCAATTATGGATAAAATAAAAAAATTTATAAAAAATTTTTTCATAAATTTTTAGAATTTTAAGGCTTGTAAATGCTTTAAACTTTCAATATGGCTGAGATTATAAAAGGTGGTCAATTTTTAGTAGAAGAGGCAAAGTTAGAAAATATCTTTATTCCTGAGGAATTTACAGAAGAGCATAAAATTATAGCAAAAACCGCTTCTGAGTTTATGGAAAGAGAAGTTTTACCATATGATAAAGAAATTGAAAGTAAAAATCCAGAACTTCTTAAAAAACTTTTGAAAAAATGTGCAGAATATGGTTTTACTGGTGCAGAAATATCTGAAAAATATGGAGGAATGGGTCTTGATAAAAGAACATCTATGATTTTAGCAGAAAAACTCTCAGTTCAAAGCTCTTTTGCTATTACTTGGGGTGTTCAAATTGGTATTGGCTCACTTCCAATAGTTTATTTTGGAAATGAAGAGCAAAAGAAAAAATATCTTCCCAAGGTTGCAAGTGCAGATTTAATTGGAGCTTATGCATTAACTGAACCCTGCTGTGGTTCTGATGCTATGAATATAAAAACAAAGGCAATTCTTGATGGAAATAATTGGATTATAAATGGCCAAAAGATATTTATAACAAATGGAGGAATTGCTGATTTTTATATAGTATTTGCAAGGGCTATTGTAAATAATGAAGATAAAGGAATAACTGCATTTATAGTAGAGAGAAATAGAGAAGGTTTTTCCATAGGAAATGAGTATCATAAAATGGGAATGGTTGGTTCATCAACAGTGCCATTATTTTTTGATAATGTTAAAATTCCATTAGAAAATCAATTGTATGAAATTGGTAAAGGATATAAAATTGCATTTGGAATTTTAAATATTGGTAGATATAAACTTGGAGCAAGCACTATTGGTTCTTCAAAATATATATTAAGTCAAGGAATTAAATATGCAAAGGAAAGAACTGCATTTGGTAAGAGTATAGCCGAATTTGAATTGATTAGAGAGAAAATCGCTAAAATTATAAGTTTAATTTATGTGGGAGAAAGTGCAAGTTATAGAATAGCAGGTTATATGGATAATTATATACCTTTGGATATTGAACCATCGCAAGCAATAGAAAGAATCTCTGAATATTCCATAGAGCATTCAATAATAAAAGTATTTGGCTCAGAGACATTAGATTTCACAGTAGATGAAGTTTTACAGATATATGGAGGTTATGGGTATATTGAGGATTATCCAGCAGCAAGAGCATATAGAGATAGTAGAATAAATAGAATTTGGGAAGGAACAAATGAAATAAATCGTCAAGTGATTACAGGAATGCTTCTTAGAAAAGCCTTAAAAGGTGATTTACCACTTGTTCCATTAGCCTTAAAATTTGCAAATGAAGTAATTAGTTATATTCCAGAAATGCCAGAGTATAGTTTTTTATCAAGAGAGAAGTTTGCAATTGAGATATTTAAGAAAATTTTCTTAATGCTTTCTGCATTAGCGGTTCAGAAATATGGTGAAAATATAAGGGATGCTCAAATTGTATCTTCAAGTATAGCAGATATTGTATCACATATATTTTTAGCAGAAAGTGGATATTTAAGAGCTATGAAAATTTTGAATATGGGTGATAGTAAAAGAGCTCAGGATTGTGCAAAGATTGTAGAATTCTATATATATAATGCTATAAAGGATATTGAAGAAAAATCAATTAAAGTTTTATCTTCGCTTTTTAGTGGTGATGAGCAAAGGATGTATATTTCAACATTAAGAAAGCTTTTAAGATGGTATGAATTTCCAAATTATACACAACTTGTTAATGAAATTTCGCAAAAAGCTATAGATAATAATGGTTATTATCTTAGCGTTATTTAGCAATGTAAAAACATTATATTTTGTAAATGATGTAACTCCAATAAAGGTTTTAAAGTATGGAAATGAATATTATTTGTTTGGAATATATCAGTATAATAGTTTTGTAATAAAACTTAATGCTTTTAAAGTTCCTATTTGGTCAAGAATGATTTATAATACAAATTTATCTGATGCAATAATTCAAAAAGACACAATTATAATTTTTTCAAACTATCCATTATTTTCTATTGTAAAACTTGATGTTAATGGAAATTTAATCTCTTATATAACTTATGATACACAAAATAATTTTTCATATAATTTCTTTGCAGATATATTTAACGATTTCTATTTAACTGCTGGAAATTATGTATTAAAATTAAAAAATAATGGTAAAATTGATTGGATAAAGTCATATAGTAATGTTGATTTTTGTAAAGGAACAAGTAATTTTTATTTATTTTGTAGATATAGCTATAATAAGGCTTCAATTATAAAAATTGACCAAAATGGAAACATATTAAAAGCAAAAACTTTTGGCATTTATAATTCCATTACTCCTATTAAAGCTTTTAGTATAAAGGATAAAATTTATGCTTTTGCTCAATATACTGACATTTCATTAAAATATTATATTTGGATAGTTAGTATGGATACTCAATTAAATACCATATTTTGGAGCAAAATATATAAACCTGTTGATAATATAGATTTGTATATAACAGACATTCAATATGTTAATGATAGATTTGTTATTTCAGGTAATTACTTTAATGAAGTTTTTTTCTTTTCCATAGATACACTTGGAAATTTATTATTTTCAAGAAGAAGCAATACATCAAGTCTTGAAAATAATGCAAAATTATTTGATAATTTAATTTATTTTTATAAGCAGGATAGTTTGATAATTTTTGAATTTGATTTAAATAGTGGTTTAAGCTGTTATAGTGACACTATGTTACAAATAGTTGTTCTTGATATATATTCTGAACCTTTTTCTGATATTCAAATAAATTTAAATGATGTAAATGCTACACTTTATAATTATCCAATAACAACAATTGATTTTACACCATATGAAAATAGTTATTGTAGGGTTAATGTAAATGAAGAGAAAAAATTTTATATTTCGGATTGTGAAATTTATGATATAAATGGAAGATATTTAGGAAAGAATTTGAAAAAATTAAAGAAAAATAATGTTTATATATTAAAAGATAAAAAAGGGGTAAGAAAAATTTTTAAGTTTTGATATGGAGATTGTTGGTCATAGAGATGTTTTAAGAAAATTAGAGAAATTATCTAAATTAAAAGTTATTCCACCATTGTTATTTTATGGTCAATTTGGAATAGGAAAAGCTTCTAGTGCATTATATTTTTGTGCTTTGTGTAATTTAAATCAATCTGAAAAAATTTTTAAGCTAGTTCATCCAGATATAATAATTTTAACAAATGGTGAAGTTGTTCCTTATGGACCAAGACCAACAGACTTTGATAACCTAAAAAATATATCTATTGAACAAGTAAGAAGTTTAAAAGTTGAGTTGCAAAAACCTCCCATTTATGCCAAAAGAAGATTTGTAATAATAATGGATGCAGATATGCTAACTATTGAAGCTCAAAATTCCCTCTTAAAAATACTTGAAGAGCACGAAAAAAGAACAACTTTTATCTTAATAACATCAAATTATACAAAAATTTTACCTACTATTATTTCAAGAACACTTAAAATTCCATTTAAAAGTTTAAGTTTTGAAGATTTTAAACAATATAAATATGATTGGAAATATGAATTGGAATTTCTTTATGAGATTTCGGAAGGTTCAATAGGAATAGCAAAGCAATTGAATGATTATCCTATTTATGATTGGATAGAATGCTTAAAGGAAAAAAATTTTTCAAAAATTTTAATTAACATTAAAACTTCAAAGGATCTTTTAAATTTTTTAAGAATTTTTAGGTATTACTTTAAAAAACTTTACATAGAGGAAGGAAAAGAAATTTATTATAAAATCCTTAAAAAATCTATTGAAATTGAAGATATTGTTAGAAGATATGGTTCAATTGAGGGCTCCTTAATAAGTTTATTTTCTGAATTGATTTGAAAGCACTATCCACTTATAGGTTTTATTATCAAACTTTAATATATAAATACCACTATTTAAGTTCGTTTTAATTTCATTATAACCTGCTTTTAAATAATCTTTTATTTCATAGACTTTTTTCCCATCTATGGAATAAATTTTTATATTGACATATCTTGATGTTCCCAAATTTAGTTTAATTTTTCCATTACTTTCAAGCTTAATAGTATAAACATCTTTAAACTCAATATTTGATGATATATTACAATCTAAATTCTGATTATATTTAAATTCAATAGCATCAGAAATAACCACTATATTGCTTGAATTTTCATTTGTTTTTGAGTATAATATAACTTTTGAGTTGTTATTTAAACAAAAACTACCCATATTTACCCATCCTGTATCATTTATATTTGATGAATATTGATTTAAATAAATTGTAGTGTCACCATTTATTCTTATTATTTTATATTTTGCCTGATTTGTTCTATTGCTTCCTTTTCTAATCCAAGCCCTTAGCTCATATCCGCCAGGACAATCAATTTGAGGATTATAAATAATAGAATCATTATTTGATGTATAATTATATCTATAATCTCCCGCATATCCTGTATAACTACTTAATGGCCAATTTCCATAACTTGTCCAACCAGGATTTCCATCATCTACTATTCTATCAATACAACCTGATAATGGTCCTAAATATATAAATGCAATAGCATCAAAACCAATTCTTTCATATTCTCTTCCAGCAATTGTTGTATCTCCAAGTGTTACCGAACCATTATTTATAGAATAGCCAGCATAAAATTCATAATTTCCTAAATCTACCCATTGATTGTTATATAAATTTTGGTCTATCCATTTTTCTGTTATTCCATTTCTATGATAGATTTTATATCTTACATAAGCTTTACTATTTTGAGGTATATAAACTTTTACTTTATAAATTCCATTAAATGGTAAAATAGGTGTCCATCTTGCCCAATTTGTAATAGCACCGGTCCAGGATTTTGTCCAAAAATGATGTCCTCCATTATAACCATATATACTATCAAACCACCAAGATTCATATGGTCCTCCTCTTTTAAAATTATAACTAAATTCATCAAATAGAGTATCTTTATATTCTAAACCTTTTACTAATGCTATGTAATACTTCCAATCCCAATATGGTCCAGGGTCTGTATGACAACCTGCACCACCTCCACCACCACTTGGACAACCTGGCACTTCACTATGCCCAAGAATAGCACTTGTATCGTGAATTAATGAAATACCATATATATTAGCTAAGGTTCTTGTTATTCTTGCTGAAATTCTTAAAACTGTATCTGTATACCATCCATTTTGATTTATATATCCTTCATGTTCAATTCCAATAGAGCGAGTATTATAATTCCAATTTCCTGCATGCCAAGCAATATCATTATGGCAAACCATTTGGGTTGAATGTCCATCTGATGACCTTAAAACATAATGGGCGGATGCTTGTGCGTTTGGATTTTGAAACCAAGAAATAGCACCGTTATATGAGCCTTCCGTAGTATGAACAATAACTTTACTAATTGGATAATCATTTGGTCTATTTGCATCTGTATAATTTGAATTGCTTGCAGGAACAAATTGATTTACAAAGTTAAATTGAGGTTGTGGTGAGCAATCAGCACCATAGATATTTCCTTTGTATTTAAAATTTGGGACATTTTTATTGGGTTTTATTGAAAGAATAGGAAAATTCAAGCCTTCCTTATATATTTTTAAAACATCTTCAACAAAAATTTCATTTTTTCCATAATTTCTTAAAGCACAAATTAAATCATTATTACATTCATTAAGGAATTTTTTTAAAAGCTTTGCAGCATAAATTATATTGTTCTCTTCGCTTTCTGTTAAATATGCTTTTATTCCGGAAAGCTCTATGATTTTTCCTTGACAATCTACTTCAATAGTTTCTGAATAATCTATATATATTGAAAAATCCCTTATATTCATAATTCCAATCGAACCATCCATAGATGGGCATTTATGATGATAATATCTTGTTTCAGTATAAGCAATAGCTTTTAATAATTCTTTATCTATGTTTGTTAGTTTACTTACTTTTGAGAAAATTTCATCAAGATATTTATAATAATTTATCATTTCCAAAGAAGGTGCTAAAATTAAGGTTAATATCATATTGAAAATTTTAAAGCTTTTTTAATTGGAATGACAAAAGAAATTTTCAATATTTTGGGTATTGGATAAATGTGGATTTTTCATTTGATTATTATTTTTAAAATTTCATCAATGCTATCTATTTCCCAATCTGCACCAGAATTTTGAGTATTAAAAACATTTCCATACTTGGCAAATACTGTTTTTATACCAAGTGCTTTTGCTCCAATTACATCTCTTTCAGCCCAATCTCCAACCATTATAACTTCATCTGGTTTTAAATTTAATTTTTCTAATGCTTTTAAAAATGGTTCTGGATCTGGTTTTCTTTTTCCTGTATCATCAAATGTTATTACAACATCAAATATATGATGTAAATTCATTTGAACTAATCTTGTCCAAGCTTGGAGGGCTGGTGCATCTGATACAACTGCTAATTTAAGTCCTTTTTTAATCAAAGCTAATAAGGTTTCTGTTACTCTTGGATATAGCACTAAGGAACCTTCTTTTGCTCTTCTATATGCTACAATTCCACTTGCTAAAATTTTATAATCAATATAACCTATTGTTTCTAATAAGAAATCATCAAAAACTTTTTGATATTCCCATCCTTTCTCTTCATAAATCTGAAAAATTCTTTTATATGCACTTTCAAAATCAATTTTAAGTCCTGCATCAATCATTGCTTCAATAGCACTTCTTACCGAAATTTCTTTAAACCTTGTAAAATCAACTAAGGTATTATCTAAGTCAAAAATAACCGCTTTTATCATTTGAAAATTTTATAGGATATTATTCAGCCTTTAAAATTCTCAGTCAAGCTATGATAATAACTTTTTTAAAAGCTTTTACTCTTATTTTTGTTGTTTTAACAGGTGCCGCTTATATGGTATGGGCTGAAAGAAGATTTTCAGCATGGATACAAGATAGAATTGGTCCAAATAGAGTAGGTAAATTTGGACTTTTGCAACCTCTTGTTGATGTCATAAAATTAATGTTTAAGGAAGAAATTGTTCCTATTACAGCAGAAAAGTTCGTTCATTTTTTAGCACCTGGAATAGTTATAGTATGTGCTATTACTGCTGTAAGTGTAATTCCATTTGACCCAAATTTAGTAATAACTAATCCTCCTATAGGTATTTTAATAATTATGGCGCTAAGTTCCTTATCTGCTTATTCAGTTATATTATCTGGTTTTGCTTCATTAACAAAATATCCGGTTTTTGGGAGTTTAAGAGCAGCTGCGCAAGTTGTATCTTATGAAATACCTATTGCTTTAAGTATATTATCTGTTGCTATAATGTCTAATAGCCTTTCGCTTGTAGATATTGTAAATGCTCAAAAAAATTTATGGTTTATAATTCTTCAACCTGTAGCATTTTTGATATTTCTAATTTCTGCTTTTGCAGAAACAAATAGAGCTCCATTTGATTTACCAGAAGCAGAAAGTGAATTAGTAGGGGGTTATCATACAGAATACTCATCTATGCGCTTTGCTTGGTTTTTTGCAGGAGAATATGCTCATATTATAATTTCATCAAGTATAATTACTACATTATTTCTTGGTGGTTGGTATGGACCTATTAAAAGTGGTTTTTGGTGGTTCTTTATTAAAGTAATTATACTTTGTTATGTTTTTATTTGGGTAAGATGGACATTTCCAAGATTTAGATATGATCAGCTTATGAGTTTTTCTTGGAAATTTTTAATCCCATTAGCTCTTATAAACCTTTTAATTACTGCTTTAATAAAATCGCTTTAAAATTTTCATATGATAAAAATAAACATAAAAACTCGCTCTAAAAGTGAAGTTATTGATATTACAGAAATGATTCAAAGTGCTATTTCTAAATTTAATAAAAGTGAAGGAATTGTTTTAGTTTATGTTCCTCATACAACCGCAGGTATTACTATAAATGAGAATTATGATCCAAGTGTAAGAGAAGATATAATGGATTTTTTAAATAAATTAGTTCCAAAGGATGGGAAATATAAGCATTTAGAAGGTAATGCAGATGCTCATATTAAATCAAGCTTAATAGGAAATTCTGTTGTGATAATTTTAGAAAATGGAAAATTAAAGCTTGGTAGATGGCAAGGTATATTATTTTTTGAATTTGATGGACCAAGAGAAAGAGAAGTTTGGATAAAGGTTATTTAATTTAACCCCGCTCCAAATATAAGACTTATAATTCTAATAAATATATCTCCTGGACAAAATTGATAATATCCATCTCTATAACATGTAAATAATCCGCTTCCTCCAAAGCTAAGTCCAAAATTTAAAACAGGAATTATCTTGTTTTGTGAAGCAAGTTCAACAGGCAAAAATCCTAATTCAAAATTAAATCTTAAATCAGGAGGTTCTTTCTTTGATTTTTTCTTTGTAAGATATATATTAAAACCGCTTGCAAGTCCAAAAAAGTGATAAAATCCACTACCTATATTTCCAACAGGTTTTCCCCCTAAGGGCTCACTAGCAAATTTTTCAAAATAAGGATGATAATAAACTTGATAAAATATAAATGGTTCAAAATATCTATTTAACTGCCAAGAGTATATCGCATCAAGTCTCAAACCCACTGATTTACTAAATAAAAAGTCATACATAACAAAAGGAGCTAATATAAATTCATTTTCTACATAATTTATTTTTTGTTTAAATAAGCTAAATCTTGCAAAAGGACCAAGACCAGCACCGGAAAAGTGAATTCCAACATCAAAACCATTTAAAACTCCGTAAGCAAAATCAAAACCAAGATTTGGAAGTAATCTATAGCCATTACTTTCGATATCTCTTCTATCATAGGGATTTGTAGTAAATTGAAAGGATGCTCCAAAGGAAAAATCCATATTTCCTTCACCTAAGGTTTTTGGTCTTTGATATATACCAAAGAAACAACCACTAAGGAAAATTAAAATGAATAATCTATTCATACCAAAAGTTTAAAGTGTTTTGATAAATGCTTGTATAAGTAGATAGTTAGAGAATGTTTTAGCAATGAGGTAAGTTTCGAATGGGATTAGTAGGATTTTAAAGCGGCTTGTAAAGCCTTCTGGATTTATGGAGAAAAAGAGGCTATAAAATAGAACTATTGTAAGAAGCGAGTAAATAACTAATTTTTCATTTTTTTGTTTTATAATAGAAATTATAAGTATAATTGAGTAGATTATTGAGATAACAAAGTAGAATCCATTTAGAACTTTTCTTTTACCTTCCTTGTAGTTTATGGGGAAGAAAAGAAACTTTATAGGGTTTAATATAGTATTTTTAGCTATAAGGGATATAATTTGATTTGGATTTTGTTTAAATTCTTCAATAAAAAATGACAGATAGCAATCATTGTTTAAGTTTTTACATTTACTTAACAATTCTTTTTTTGCTTCTTCCCAACTTTTATTTTTTACCTTTTCATAGTAACCTACAATTGACCAATTTAAGAAATTTGTTTGGTCTCTACATTTAGAGAGTATCAAATTGGGTATTAAGTTAATTGTAGTAAGGGCAATAGATAGCAGGTATGATTTTAGGAATATGCCATATAATATAACAAGGAGAATGAATTCTGGTCTTAAAATTGATGCAAGGAATATAAAAAATAAAGCAAAATTTTTCCTTCTTAATGCTAAGAATATGAGTGATGTTAAAGTAAAGTTTGTTATGAAAGGTTCAAGAAGTATTCTTGGTATATAGTAGAATGTGAAGGGAAAGATAAGGAGAAGTATTATAATGTTGGTTATGAGCTTATTAGGATTTAGTAAATTTAGGAGTATTGCTAAAAGTATAGCGAATAATAAGCTGTTAAGCAGGATTATAGCGAGTGGAAAGTATTTATTAAAGATAAACATAAAGATAGCGAAAAAATAAGCAACTTGTGGTCTGAAACAGTTTTCAGGCTTAGAGCTCTTATAAATCTCATATGCATTTTTGATATATAAATAGCTATCAAACATTGCTCCCACATAATCTTTACTTAACAATTTTTCCTTACTACTTATATCAGCGATAAATGTTTTATTATAGACTTTACTTTCATAGTATAATTTAAATAGAGCTGATGAAAGGTATAGAGTTAGGGATATA
>JAUQPS010000210.1 GCA_030550205.1 bacterium | reverse complement strand
CAAGAAAAACAAATTTTAACTAGTAAATTGAAATTAGAAAGGATATTAGGTAAAAAAGTGGAAACATTTGCTTATCCATTTGGTTTAGCTGATGATTTTTCATCAGATACATTGAATATTGTAAAAAGTTGTGGATTCTCTTTAGCTTTTTCTGGTGTAAAGGGAGCAGTTATACCTTTTATGGTAAATAGATATGCTATTCCAAGATTTTCCGTTATGAACTGGAGCAAATATGCTTTTGAAAAGAAATTAAAGGATTTTTTTATGACATAATTTTCAGAAATGTTGCAGAGCTTTGCCAGAAGTATTCTTAAATTCATTATCATCAAAAAAGAGCATTTTGAAATAAATTTTTGGGTATAGATAATTTATCGTTTTATTTCATCTTCTAGGAAATTAATCGGACTTAATTTTCATAATATTTAACTCTTCAATTTTGGCAATATTTAACTCTTCATAGAACTAAATCTTTCTTATAGATACAAACGACAGTGTGTCCGTTGGGAAGTAATTCCTCTTTCAATTTTTCTTTAATTAATCTCGCAAGTTTTTCAGAAAATTTATTTATTAACTTCCATTTTAAAGATAAGTCAATCAAGCGATGTGGCGGAATGAATAAGCTATTTAAAACTGTTGTTATAAACCAAACTTTATGACCTTCTTGAACTTTTTCATGGTAAAGATCAATCATTTTTAAATTATATATTTCTGCTATTTTCTTCAAAGTTTCATCAGACCATCTTGTAACATGATGTGGGGGTAAATTAAGCGTTACATTTGCTGCGTACCTTATGAAGGAATCTTCACTAGGAACAGCTATAATCAATAATCCTCCTTTCTTTAATAATTTTATTTTAGCCTCTATGAAACCTTTTGGATCTGATACATGCTCCAGGACTTGAAAACTTACAACAACATCAAAAGTCTCTGGATATTTTTTTGAGTAATCCTCTACAGTGATATTTTCAACCTTAATACCGTTCGATTCTGCAGTCTCTTTAGCTTTTTTATTAAGTTCTAATCCAATGTAATATTTAGTTTTAGTAGAAATATGCTTGAAGAAATAGCCTTTACCGCATCCAACCTCAAGAACCTTATCATCAGGTTTGATATAATTTTTAACATAAATATACTCTTCTTTTGTATCCATGTAATACCAGTCGCATACTCGTTGTAATGCATTATAAAATTTTTCATCACCAACTATTAAAGGATAGAAGAACCTTAGCTTGCACGACGAACATTCATAATAATCTAAATCAGCATTTTTCAATAGATAACTAACATCGATACCAAAATCCTTTTTGTATAAATAAATTATTTGTTCTCTATTTATTGTTTCTATTTTAGTTGTACTGTTAGAGCTGCATAATGGACATATAATTTGATAATTAATCATCTTTTTTCTTTCTATTATAGATTATTCTGAACCATTTTTAATTTTATTTTATATCTAAAATTCCAATTCCTTCAAGCATTAAATAAAAGTTTTTATTCTTACTTTCAAAGATTAAAATGAAATTAAAAGTTTTTGATTTTAAGCAGTAATTGAATCTATGTCTTTTTAATCATTACTGATTTTAGCAGATAGATTTTTTACATTTATAGGGACTTAGAAATATATTTATTTTTTATTTATGAGGTTATATCTTTTATCATTTCAATTAATTTTTCAAGCTTGTTTTCATATGTGTGTTTTGATAGTGTTTTCTTTTGTCCGGCTTTTGCTATTTTTTCTCTTTCTTCATCATCTTCAAGAAATTTTCTGATTAGTTTTATGCATTCATGAATAGACGAATAGGCTGCAACTTCTCTTCCGACTTCAAATAAATTTCTCAAACCCGGAAGTTCATCAGTAATCAACAGTGACCCTGCTGCTGTTGCCTCGTATAGTCTTATATTATGAGCCCATGGAAGTATATCTCCGTGATGGTTTATACTTATCTTTGAGAGAGCTAAAGTTTTTATGTGATCCTTACCGAAAACTTTGCCTTTATATA
>JAUQPS010000005.1 GCA_030550205.1 bacterium | reverse complement strand
GAAATTTCTATTTTCAATAATTTTATCAAAAATTTTTATTTTAAGCCCATTTGCAGAATTTTCAATAATTTCACCTTTAAATGTTGCTTTTTTATAAAAACCATAAGTTATTACTTTCCCATTGCAACTATTTATAAAGTAATCACTATTCTCATCATCTACATTTATAATTCCTATGCTATCTTTATTTAACATTCTAAATAATTTAGCTTTTGCATCTCTATAATTTTCAAATGTTTTATGAAAATCCAAATGGTCAATTGTTAGATTTGTAAAAACCCCAATTTTAAAATCAACATCATCTACTCTATTCAATGCCAATGCATGACTTGAAACTTCCATAACTAAAAAATTCCCACCATTCTTAAAAATCTCAAAAATATATCTTTGTAGCTCTAAGGATTGGGGAGTTGTTAATGTAGGTGTTTCTTTTCTTATAATTAAATCATTTATAACTGTTCCAAGAAGACCTGTTTTATAATTTAAATAATTCAAAGCCTGATATGTTATATAAGATGTTGTAGTTTTTCCATTAGTTCCAGTTATTCCGATTACGAAAACTTTTTTAGAAGGATAGTTATAAAATTTTGCTGAAATTTTTGAAAGGACTTCTCTTGTGTTTTGAACAATTATTTGATTTATATTAAAATTGAATTTTCTTTCAACTACAATTGCTTTTGCTCCATTCTTAATTGCTTCTTCTACAAAGTTATGCCCATCATTTTTTTCACCCCTTATAGCAAAAAAGACAAAATTATCTTTTACTTCTTTACTATTATAAGCTAATCCCTTTACTTCAAAATCAAAGAAATTTTCAATTTTATATTCACTAAATAATTCTGATAGTTTCAAAGCTGTCTATAAAGTATAACAAAAATAATTCCAAAAATAAGCATTAAAAGAGAAAAATTGAAAATTAGTGAAAATGAGAAGTTAAAAGTAACTAAATCAATTTTTACATTTTCTATTCCAAATTTAATTTTATGGGTTATAAATTCACTTGCAGGATGTGGTGGAAGGTATTTCGTTATTGCCCAATCTGTAATTGTTCCCATAATAAAACCTAAAATTAATACAAAGAAATAAGATTTAAGGGATTTCAAATGCCCGGGGAGGGACTCGAACCCTCACGCCCCTTTTGGGGGCCCAGGATTTTAAGTCCTGTGCGTCTTCCTATTCCGCCACCCGGGCAAGTTTGAAAATTTTAAAGCAAGAGTTATTTATCCTTTTTTGTTGTAAAAATAAATCCTTCATACCATACATGAGAAGGACTTGATGCTCTATTATCAAACGACACATACACAATAAGTGGTCGAGAACCTTCTCCATTTTCATCTCTTGAACCTTTAATCAACCAATATTGCCTACCACCACTTAACATGCCATCATAATAAACATATCCCTTTGAATCGTAAATTTTAGCTCTTGTATTAACATCATTTAGTAAGTATATATAGAGAACTAAGATATCATTTTCATCAACTACATAAAAGGTTTCAATTGAACTTTTAGTGCCTATTTTTAGATTATAATCTCCTTTATGAAACCTCGTTTCTAACTTCTTAAATTTAGAACCATCCCAGTATAAGAGAGAAGGAACAGGTCTAGAAGAGTGTGCTATAATATAATTACTGACATACATATCAAAATCAGAATCATAGACTTCTTCATCTTTATAATAGAGATAACCAAGTCCCTGTATATAAATATCAGTTTTTTCACCGGGTTCTTCAATTTCTATCCATTTCCCATTTCTGTATAAAAACACATGAACTATCCTTCCAATTTTAGCAGAAACTGATTCCACAATTTTTATTCCAATTTTATCTCCAATAGGAATAGTAGTTACATCTCCTATTTGACTACCACCCTCCTCGCTTTGCACCTTAAATATCACTTCTCTCTTACCGGTTGCACCATCAACTACAACAACACTGTTTTTCCCCCATATTATCTCATCATCAACCTTATCTCCCGTTACATCTTCTATAAGCTTTTGAGCATATAAGAAAGAAAAGCTATAAAGAAGAAGAAAATATGAACTTAACTTTTTCATATTTCCCCTCCTTTATTTTGAAAATTTTAAAGTCTTCACTATAAAATTTCAAATCCAACATTGTTAAAACTTCTATTGTTATTTCATATTTTAATTTTTCTTATTGCTTTATATAAATTTGCTTCAATAAAAAAACTCAAAAGAAATTATAAAGAAAAACAACCTTTTGTTTCAATTTTAATTCCTGCAAGAAATGAAGAAAAAAATTTGCCTATCTTATTAAATTCCTTATTGAAAGTTAAGTATGAAAACGTAGAGATTCTAATTTATGATGATTTATCGGAAGATAGAACTTATGAAATTGCTAAAAGCTTTGAAAATGAAAAAATTAAAGTAATAAAGGGGAAAGAAAAACCTTTTCACTGGATTGGAAAAAACTTTGCTTTATATAATTTAGTAAAATTTTCAAAGGGTGAAATTTTAATATTCTTAGATGCGGATGTTGAAATTATTGATGAGGAATTTATTCTTAAAGTTGTAGATAATATAAATGAAAATAATGTTATTACGGGTTTTGGGAAATTTGAAGGAGGTGGAAAAGCTATATTATCTATAATAACATTTCTGTTTTCACAAATTCCTATAAATTTAGGATTGAATGGACAATTTTGGGCAATTAAAAGAGAAAACTATTTAAAATATGAGCCACACCTTAAATTTAAAAATGAAGTTCTTGAAGATGTAAAAATTGGTATTTATTTGTTATTTAAAGGGTTAAAAGTGGAATTTTTTGATCTTAAAGATGTATTTAAGGTAAAAATGTATGATAATTTTTATGAAATGATTGAAGGGCTTACAAAAAATGCATATAGTATGTTTGGTAAGAAATTTACACCAATAATGGTTATTTTATTTTACTTTGCTTTTCTAATTCCATTTATTTTATTTCCAATTTATCCATTTTACTTAATTTGCTTAATTATTCTATTAGATAAGCTTATTTGCGATATTAAATATGGCTTTTCAATAAAATATACTTTTTTAACACCAATTAGCTTTTTTATATTTGGATTAATAATGTTAAGGTCTTGGTATTTTTCTTTAAAGGGTAAGCTTTACTGGAAAGGAAGAAATTTAAAGCTTTAAAATTTTCATATGAGAGTAACTGCCAGGAACTTTGAGATAACGGAGACGCTGAGAGAATATATAAACAAGCGCTTAGGTTATCTTGGGAGATATTCTAATCATATTATAGATAGTGAAATGATATTCCATGAGGAAAGAGGACAATATAAAGGGGAGTTAATTATAAAAGTAAAAGGAAGAACAATAAAAGCAGAAACAAAAAGTAATGATATATTAAAAGTAGTAGATGAATTAAAGGATATAGCAATAAGGGAGCTTAAAAAATATGAAGAAAAACTAAAAGACCATAGAAAATAAGTGAAAAATGTTTTATTCTTCTTAATTCCAAGTATTTTTTATGTTATATTCATAATAAAATTATTTGAACTTCAAATTTTAAAAGGTGAAGAATTTTCTAAAAAAGCAATTGAAAATCATTTTTATACAATAAATTTAAAACCAGCAAGAGGTAATATATACGATAGAAATGGTAAAATTTTAGCAGGAAATATAGTAAATACAAAGATATTTATTGTTTCAAAGGAAAAAGAGCTAATTAAAGAATATGAAAATTATATTGCCTCTTTAAATGGTTATTATTCTGATATAATGGATTATATTGATTTTTCAAGTATTAGTTCAAGAAGAGAACTACTAAAAAACATTATCTTTGTTCCAATTACAAGTAGAATTTATCCCTATAAAGAATTAACACCCCATTTAATTGGTTATGTAAATAAGGATGGAATTGGAGTTGAAGGATTTGAGAAGGTATTTGAAGATAGTTTAAGGGGGAAGGAAGGAAAAATAATTATACCTGTTGATGTAAGAATGAATATTGTAGATAAAAATAAAATTATTTATAATTTTCCAGAAAAAGGTAAAGACTATAAATTAACCTTAGATATTGAACTTCAAATGTTTATAGATAGTTTGGTAAAAAATTATGAAAAATCCGCTGTTATTGTAATGAAAACAAATGGAGAAGTTTTGGCAATGTATTCAAAGCCAACGTATAATCCTCAGATATTTTCAAGAGGTTTAACAAGGGCAGAATGGGAATATATTAATAATCCAGATTTAGCACCACTATTAAATAGAGCAATCTCAGGTTTATATCCACCAGGTTCTATTGGAAAAGTTTTAACAACCTTAATAGCGCTCGAAAATGGTTGGAATTGGAAAAATTCAATGCCTTGTTATGGATATACAATTTATGGAGGTAATGTCTTTAAAGATTGGACTGTTCATTATCATATTTCAGATATTAAGGAAGCACTTGAAGTATCTTGTAATGTTTATTATTATACACTTGGGAGATTTGTTGGACTTGTAAAATTAACAAATTATTTAAAAAAGCTCGATATATTTAATAAAAAATTTACATTTTTACCCCAAGAGAAAATTTCATTTGTTCCAGATAGTAGTTGGTATATGAAAAATTATAAATTTATACCTGGTGGAGCTGCTCTTAATCTTGCCATTGGTCAAGGTGAATTATTACTTACACCAATTGCAATATCAATGCTAACTGGTGCAATAGCTAATAATGGGAAAATGCCATATCCAAAATTTTATTTTGGTCAAATTATTAAAGATACTTTTAAGTTGCAATTTTCTGATTCTGTTATTAAAACTACAAGAGAAGCAATGCTACAAGTTGTGAAAGGTCCGAGAGCAACAGCAGGTTATATTAATTGGAAGCTTTATGAATATGGATTTAATATAAATGTTGCCGGAAAAACTGGCTCTTCTGAAAATCCACATAGTAAAAAAACCCATTCACTTTTTACATTATTTGCTCCATATGAAAACCCTGAATTTATAATAACTGTTGTAGTAGAAACAGCGGGACATGGAAGTGATGTTGCAGTTCCAATAGCTCTTGAAATTTTAAGATGGTGTTTATTGCATTATTATTATCAATAATTGGCATTCTTGAAATTTTTACCATAGATAAAAATTTAGCATATAAACAAATATCATATTTGATTTTTTCGGTTTTATTTGGCTATTTAATATATAGATATTTTAAAGTTGCTTATATAAGAATGCTATTTTATCCAATTTTATTTCTTACAATTATTTTACTTATTTTAGTGCATTTCTCACCTTCAGATGTAAATAGATGGATTGATTTAAAGTTTTTTTATTTTCAACCTTCTGAATTATCAAAAATTTTATTGGCATTTATGTTTTATTTATATAATCCTTCTGAAAAATTTTTTAAGGTATCTTTCATAATATTGATTTTGTTTATACTCATTTTAACTCAACCAGATTTAGGGTTTGCATTTTCAATTGTCTTTGTTTCATTTATGATATTTTATTATGCTAATGTTAATAGAAATTTACTTTTATTTTTATTATTCTCAATTATTGCGATATTTAGCTCGTTTAATATCATTATGTTCTTTTTTAGCTTTTTAGTCTTAATTTTAATAAATTATTTATTGAAATCAAAGTGGTATTGGTCAATAACTTCAATTTTAACATTTATATTTATCGGGGTAATAACACCTATTATTTGGTATAATGTTTTAAAACCATATCAAAGAGCAAGGATTATAGCTTTTTTAAATCCAGAAGCTTATAAGCAAAGTGAAGCATATCAAATTTATCAAGCTCAAATAGCAATAGGAAGTGGAAAAATTTTTGGAAAGGGTTATGATAAAGGAACTCAAAAAAAATATGATTTCTTGCCCGCTTCTCATACAGATTTTATATTCTCTTCAATATGTGAAGATTTTGGTTTTATTGGAGGATTTTCTATAATCACTTTAATTTTTATTTTAATTTTAAGAATGCTTTTTGTATTTTTAAAAGTTGAAGATGAGCAATTGAAAAGATTTACATTAACCTTAATTTTGTTTTTTATATATTCATTTATTATAAATATCTCGGTAAATTTAGCGATATTACCTGCAAAGGGCTATCCATTACTTTTTATGAGTTATGGAGGAAGTCATATGCTTATAGATTATATTTGCTTATTTTTAATAATGTGGGTTAAGAAAGTTTCAACTTTTTAATTTTACTATTTAATATCAAAAATAAATTTTCACTTTCAAAATGTAAAATTCTTGAAATATAACCATCTAAAATTTTATGAAATTCACCATCTTTATATTCAAATAATCCATTTGAAGTTCCTATAAATAGCTTATCACTTGAATAAATATCAGTTATATAATCTTCTGAAAATTCAAATACTTTTATTATTCTATCTTGATAAAAAAATCCAACTTTACTTTTTGAAAATGGCTCTGAAAAGCCAATGATTATTGTATCCTTATAAATTGAAATGGATTTTATAAAATTAGAAGGTAATTTTCCAAGTATAAAGTGTTTAACTTTTGAATTTTCAATAATATACAATCCATAGCCATTTGTCCCAATAATAAGCTTGTTTTTATAAAATTTATAAGTTTCTATTTCTGAAATTTTAATAGTATCATTATTTCTAAAAATTCCATTTTTAAACAAATAAAAACCATTTACATAACCTATTATTCCATCCTTTTCTTTAAATTGAATAAAACTTTTTCCATCATAAAAATAAATTTTGCTTTTTGAAATTAAAAATAAACTATCATTGCTTATTGAAAATTTTCCATAAAAATTATAACTATTTATCTTTCTTAAATTTTTATCATATTCAAATATCCCACAACTTAATGTTAAAATAATGAATTTTTCTTTATAATAAATCCCATCTACAAAAGAGCTATCACAAGATGAAAATGATGTTAATTTTTTATTTGCAATTTCTTTGGATTTCTGACACGATAGAATTTGCAATAGTCCGAGATAAATTATCAACATAAAGTAAGTCTTCAAGTGTTTCATCTTTTATATCCTCCTTTTGAATTCTATTTAAAGTTTCTTCAACAACTTTAAAAATATCTCTAAACTTAATTTTCCCTTCTAAAAAACTATAAACTGCAATTTCATTTGAAGCATTCATAATTGTAGGATAATATGATAATTTTTCTAAACAAAAATAAGCAATTTTTAAAGATGGGAATTTTTCAAAATCTGGTTTTAAAAATGTTAATTTTTCAAAATCATAGGGATGTGTAATAGTTGATGGTTTTTCAAGTCTTTGAGGATAACTTAAAGCATAAGCAATAGGTATTCTCATATCTGGAAATCCTAAATGTGCCAATAATGAACCATCTTTTAATTGAACAAATGAATGAATTATACTTTGGGGATGAATTACAACATCTATGTTTTTAGTATCAAATAAATAATAGGCTTCAATAATTTCAAGAGCTTTATTAAATAAAGTTGCAGAATCAATAGTAATTTTCTTACCCATTTTCCATGTAGGATGCTTTAAAGCATCTTCAACACTAACATTTTCCATCTCTTCAATTGTTAAGTTCAAAAATGGACCTCCTGATGCAGTTAAAATAATTCTTTCAAATTCTTCTTTATATGGATTTATAAGTTGAAAAATAGCAGAATGTTCAGAATCAACAGGTATTATAATAGAATTTGAATTTTTTAAATGATTTTTTACTATTTTTCCAAATGAAACAAGAACTTCCTTATTAGCAAGAGCTATATTTATATTATTTTTTATTGCCTTTAAAACAGGAAATATAGAAAATGTTCCAGTCGTAGAAACAAATAATAAATCTATATTCTCTATAAGCTCTAAAATTTCATCCTTTCCTTTATAAATTTTAAATTCCTCACTCTTAATATCTAAATTCTCATTTATAAATCCAACTTTTTTAACATTAAATTCCTTTGCAATTTCAAATAATTTCTCATAATTTGAATAAGAAACCAAAAATTCAATTTTATATAAATTTTTAAACTTTCTAATTACTTCAATTGTTTGAATGCCTATTGAACCAGTAGCTCCAATTATACCTATTCTTTTCATATTTTAAAAAATTTTAAAAGCATAATAAATACCAATTTTAAATTCCTTTTCATTTATTATAAAATCCCCTCTGATATTATTATAAGATACTGAAAATCCATAAATCATATTATAATCCTTTGTTTTTAAGTTTTGCCATACTCCACCCCTTAACATCAAATATTCCCTATATATAAAAAATTCAACATTACTAAATGCATAAAATGTAGTATCTATATTTGAAATTCCAAATGTTAAAAATCTATAAATTGTTGGTTCATATGAAATAGCTAAAATTCCATTAAATGTATTTCTATACTCTCCATAAAATCTAAAACTTGCTTGCTCAAATGAAGCAATTTTAAAAAATCCCCTTATTTCAAAACTATCTTTAATATATCCAACTGAAAGCTTTATTTGATGTTTATCGAAAATACTAAAATTAGAGCCAACATTAAAATTAATTTTATCTCCAATATAAAATCCATTAAAACCAACATCAATTTTATTAAATTTATAACCCAAACCCAATCCATATATTGTATCAAAATAAAAACTATAAACAAAGTTTTCTAAAATGGGGAATGTAAAATAGGCTTTTTTATAAGTTATATCAAATTGCAAAGCATTATAAAATAATATTTGAGATGCTGGGAAATAGAACCTTTCACTTTCATCAGATATAATTTTATTAAAAAATCCTAAGCCTTCTTGTCTTATAAGAGTTGATATTAAAAAGTGTAGCATAGTTGAAAGTTTAAAGGAATAACAATTTAACCATTAAACTTTTGGCTATGAAAATAAGAGAACTTGAACTTATCAATTTTAAAAAATTCTCCCACTTAAAAATTCAATTCTCTGAAAATATCAATTTAATTATAGGTAAAAATAGAGCTGGAAAAACTACTATTATTGAAGCAATTAGTTATATTTCTATTCCTCGCTCTTTTAGAAATGTAAAGGATGAATACTTAATTAAGTTTAATGAGAATGGATTTTCAGTAAAAGCAATATTTTCTAACTTAACAGAACATTATGTTTTAATAACTTATAAGAAAAATGGATTTAAGATAATAACACTTGACAATAAAAGAGTTAAGACATTTTTAAAGCTTTTTGAAAAATTTCCAGTTTTAACATTCCATTCAAATAATTACAATATAATAGAACAATCCCCAGAAATAAGAAGAAAATTTTTTGATTGGTTCTTTTCTATATTGGATTATGAATATTTTGTAAGTCTTTATAAATATAAGAAAATTTTAGAACAAAAAAATAAAGCCTTAAAACTAAAAAGTGATGTTTTAATATGGAATAGACAATTAAAAGAAGTTTCAAATTACATAATCAAAAAAAGGGAAGAATACATTGAAAAATTAAATTCTATTATAAAAGAACAAGACCAAAATATAAAAATTGAATATGTAAATTCTTTAAAAGATAAAACATTTGAAAGTGTTTTAGAATTTGAGATAAAAAGAGGATTTAGTATAATAGGACCTCACAGAGATGATTATAAGTTTTATTATAAAAACTATGATTCAAAGTTTTTTTCATCAGAGGGTGAAAAAAGGAAAATTTTCTTAGAGCTTTCGCTTGCTATGATAAAATTAAGTAAAATTATTAAAAATGAAGAACCTATTATAATGTTTGATGACCCATTTAGTGTTTTAGATGAAAATGAACTAATTGATTTATTAAATAAAATTGAAAAATTAAACTTACAAGTAATAATAACCTCTATAAGACCAATTAAAATTAATGCCCATATTATTAACCTTTAAAATTTTCAGTATGAGGATAAAAGAGCTTGAGCTTATAAACTTTAAAAAGTTTAGTTATATAAAGTTAAACTTCCATGATGGAATAAACTTCATTATTGGTAAAAATGGAACTGGAAAGACCACCATTATTGAGGCAATTAGCTATATCTCTACTCCTAAATCTTTTAGGAAAGTAAAAGACGAACACCTAATTAAGTTTAATGAGAATGGATTTTCAATAAAAGCAAAAATCCAAAATCTAATTGAAAATGACATACTTATAACATATCAAAAAGGAGGATTAAAAACTATAACTTTAAATGGTAAAAAAGTTAAATTGTTTTCACATCTTATTAAAGAATTTCCAATTTTAACATTTTACACAAATAACTATACTTTAATTGACCAAACTCCAAGTATGAGAAGAAAATTTTTTGATTGGTTCTTCTCTACTCTAAACTATGAATATTATTCAAATCTTTATAAATATAGAAAGATATTATTGCAAAAAAATGAAGCATTAAAACAAAAAGGTGATGTATCCGTCTGGAATAAACAATTAGAACAATATGCACAATACCTTATAAAAATGCGTGAAGAATATATTAAAAAGTTAAATAGCCTTATAAATGAAATAGATAAGGATGTTAAAATGGATTATTACAATTCCTTAAAAGATAAATCTTTTGATGAATTTTTAGAAGTGGAGATGGAAAAGGGATTTAGTATAGTAGGTCCTCATAGAGATGATTATAATTTCTATTATAAGGAGCATAATGCGAAAATTTTTGCTTCAGAAGGTGAAAGAAGAAAAATTTTCCTTGATCTTGCAATTGCTATGATTAAATTAATTAAATCTACAAAAGATATAGAACCTATTGTAATTTTTGATGATCCTTTTAATGTTTTAGATGAATATAAACTTCAATCATTTTTTGATAGTGTTAAAGATATGAACTTACAATTTATAATTACATCTGTAAAACCTGTATCACATTTAAAAGGCCATGTTATAAATTTGAATACTTATATGTAATTTAGAATTCTAAATTCATTGACTTTAAAACTAAATTCATCGTTTCTTCTGCCCTATTTCTCGCTTTTTGTGAGCCTTCATTTAATATATTCAAAATCTCATCTTCTTTAATTTTTTCTCTTTTTTCTCTTATTGGTTCTAAGAATTTATCCATCTTATTAAAAAGCTTTAATTTACAATCCACGCATCCAAGTTTTCCACTCTTACAATCATTATAAATTTCTTCTCTTTCTTCCTTATTGAAAATTTTTTGTAAATAATAAATTGGACAAATATCTGGTCTTCCTGGATCATTTTTTCTAATTTTTTGAGGGTCAGTATAGTATTTTCTTAATTTCTCTTTTATTGTATTACTATCATCAGAAATATAAATAGCATTATTATAGCTTTTACTCATTTTCCTTCCATCTATACCAAGAACTTTTGGAAATTCCGTTAATAAAGGTTCTGGAATTGGGAAAATTTCTCCAAATATATTATTGAACTTTCTTGCCAATTCTCTTGTAAGTTCTAAATGTGATAATTGATCTTGACCAATTGGAACATAATTTGCTCTATAAATTAAAATATCTGAGCTTTGTAAAACTGGATAACCAAGAAATCCATAACTTATTTCTGCATTAACAGGTATTTCTTCTAATTCTATTGAAGTTTTCATAAATTCCCTTAATAACTCTAAAAAATCTCCCTTTAATTTCCTATATATTTGATCTTTTATCTTCTGCTTATCTACTTCAATATCAAATGTTTTCATTATAAAATCCACATCACTTCTAATAATATGTTCAACTCTTTCTTCATCTATATTTAGATGAAATTTTGTTTCTATTCCCTTTTTTCTTAACTCTTCAACTTTCTCTTTATATGTAGGAACTCTAAATAATCTACTTATTGAGACTAACATTGATAAAATGATATGAAATTCTGAATGTTGTTTAACTTTTGATTGAACAAATAAAACACTTTTCTTGGGGTCAATTCCTACACTTAACCAATCTTTTAAAACTTCAATAGTATTAGATTTTATTTCAAAAGCTATTTTTATATCATCTGTTAGAGCATGATAATCTGCAATGAAAAAATAACAATTATATTTATTTTGTAATTCTTTCCAATTTTCTAAAACACCTACTAAATGTCCAATATGTAATTTACCTGTTGGGCGCATTCCAGAAAGCACTATCATATTATATTTGTGCTCCCATCTAAAGAAATTATAATATTATCAATTAATCTTGTTTTTCCAAAGAAAACCGCTAAGGCTATTAAAACTTCCCCTTTAATTTCGCTTATTGGTTTTAAATTTTTTGTATCAACAATTTGAATATATTGAATTTTAGCAAGTGGTGCATTTTCTATTATAAATTTTTCCATCTCACTTATTATTTTATTACTATCTCTTTCACCATTTTCAATTAAATTTTTAGCAAGCATTAGAGATTTATATAAAACTGTTGCTTGTTTTCTTTCTTCTGGATTTAAATATACATTTCTTGAAGACATTGCAAGTCCATCAGATTCTCTAATAGTTGGTCCTGGAATAATTGTAATATCTAAATTTAAATCTCTTACCATTCTTTTAATTATGAAATATTGTTGTGCATCTTTTAAACCAAATACTGCAATATGAGGTTTTACAATATTAAATAATTTAAGAACAACTGTTGCAACTCCCCTAAAATGCCCTGGTCTAAACTTTCCACAAAGCTCTTCATCCAAATTTTTCACTTCAACATATGTTGAAAAATCTTCTAAATACATTTCTTTTTCATCAGGAACAAATACAATATCAACATTCTCCTTTTCACATAATTTTAAATCTCTTTCCAAATCTCTTGGATATTCCTTAAAATCTTCATTAGGTCCAAATTGTAATGGATTTACAAAAATAGAAACTACTAAAATATGTGATTTTTTTCGTGCTATTCTAAATAATGATAAATGGCCTTCATGTAAATAACCCATAGTAGGAACAAATCCTATGGTTTTACCTTCCCTTCTATAAACTTCTGACAAATCCATCATTTCACCTATGCTTTTAATAACTTTCATATCTCAAGTTCATAAGAATTTATAAATTCTATATTATTGTTCAAAAGTATGTTTTCTAATTGTGGTGGAATAAGATAACTAATCAAAATTCTAAATTGCCTCCCACCTATCTCATTACACTTCTCTATAAATTTATTAACTTCTTTTTGACTTAATCTCGTTTTCGCTTCACCTATAATTATAAATTCTTCTCCATCTCTTTTGCCCTTTCCATATATATTCACCTCTATATATTTTTTTCCTAATTTTATATATCCTCTTTTAAGTGGTTCAATTATCTCAATGTTATATTTTTCTTTTAGAAGTTTTGGCAAATATCTGATTGCTCTATCTTCAAGTAAATATCCAAAATTATCACTTAATGTTTCAAGTTTTTTCCTTGTTTGTTTATTAACTTTTTCTGACCTTTCAAAAGCTTTTGTTAAGTTGTTTATTCTTTCAGTTAGTTCAATTAAAGCCTTTTCTAATCTATCTATCCTTTCACCTTGTTCTTTTGTTATTTGTCTTAGTTCATTTACTGCTTGTCTTAATTCACTTACTGCTTGTGTTAATTCCATTACCGCTTTTTCTAATTTTTCTATTCTTTCTCCATGTTCTTTTGTTATTTCTCTTAATTCATTTACAGACTTTGTTAAACTTTCAATAGCTTGCCATATTCTTTGAAATTCTTCATTCATTCTTTGCTCCATTCTATCCATTCTTTGATTGCTTTCCTTAATAGCTTGTCTTAATTCATTTACTGCATGTGTTAGCTCAATTATTTTCTCACTATGCTCTTTACTTACTTCTCTTAATTCACTAACTGCTTGTGCTAAAACATTTACTCTTTCAGTTAATTCAATCAAAGCTTTCTCTAATATATCTATCCTTTCACCCTGCTCCTTACTTACTTTGGTTAGCTCAATTAAGGCCTTTTCTAACCTGTCAAACCTTTCATTATGAGCTCTATTTCCCTCCCTAATTATATCCCATAGCTCTTGTATCATTCTCCTATTTTGCTCGATCTCCTCCTTTATTATGATTTCTACAATTTCTCTTATGGAATCTCTATATTCTTCTGGAAGTTTTTCTAATATCTTGTTTATTTTTTCTATCATAAAGAAAATTTTAAAGCTTTATTTTCCAATTATAAATAGCATTTGAGACTACAAAGATATCAGAAAGAGCCATTGCAAAAGCAGAATATATTGGATGAAAAGAAATATAAAAACCTGCAAAAGGTATAAGAACGATATTATAGAAAAATGTCCAAAATAAATTCCATCTCATTTTACTACTTGCAATTTTAGAAATTTCAAAAGCTTTCAAAATTCCATCAATATCACTCTTAATAAGAATAATATCTCCACTCTCTTTTACAATATCAAGAGCATTTGAAACTGCAATTGATAAATCTGCTTTTGAAAGAACAATAGCATCATTAATTCCATCTCCTATATATAACACTTTATGCCCCTTTTCCTTTAAATTTTCTACAAATTTTAATTTATCAAATGGACTTAAATTTGAATAAAATTCTTCTATTCCAAGTTCATTACAAACCTTTTTAACATTCTCATAACTATCACCACTTAAAACAATTATTTTATAATTCTTCTTTTTAAGAATATCTATTAACTTTTTAGCATTTTCTTTTATTACATCTTCAAAAACAAGCTCAAAAGCTCCATATCCTTCAATATAATAACCAATATCAAAATTAACATTTAAATGTTCTCTTTCAAATAATTTCCTATTTCCTACAATTACTTTTCTATTATTCACAATTCCTCTAATCCCCTCCCCTCTTATATATTCAAATTCTTTAACCTCGTAAAATTCTCCATTATAATTATTCAAAATTGCTTTTGAGATAGGATGCTCATTCAATTTTTCAATTGATGCTAAATAAATTAAATGCTCATAAGGTATATTACTTTTTAATGTTAATTTTCCTTCTGTAAGTGTTCCTGTTTTATCAAATATAATAATATCAATTTTATTAGCTCTTTCAAGAGAAGCGGAATTTTTAATAATTATACCATTTTTAAGAGCTTTATTAATACTAACTGCTATAACAAGTGGAATAGCAATTCCAATTGCACAAGGACAAGCAATAACAAGAACAGATATTAATTTCAAAAGTGCAATCTCAAAATTAGCTTTTATAAACCAAAATATAAATACAATTATTGAAAATATAACAACAGTTGGAGTAAATATCGCTGATACTCTATCCGCTAAACTTTCAAGAACTGATTTTTCCCTTTGAGCATACCTTGAAATTTTTAAAATCTCATTAAATAATGTATTACTTCCAACTCTTAATGCTTTTACTTTCAAATATCCTTCTTTAAGAATAGTTCCTTGAAAAACTTCATCATTTTTAGATTTTTTAACAGGTTTAAACTCTCCACTAAAAGCACTTTCATCAACATAACCTTCTCCCTCAATTATAACCCCATCAGCAGGAACTAAAAATCCTTCCTTTACTATAAAAATATCTCCTTCTTTTAAATCACTAATATCAATTTCTACTTCCTTATTATTATCCAAAATAATAACTTTTTTAGGCTTTTGAACATATAAATTTCTTAAATTTTCAAAAACTTTAAATTTTGCCCTTTCTTCAAAAAATTTTCCAATTAAAATAACACTTATTATAATACCACTTGTTGCAAAATAAACGTGGTGAAAAGTTTGTGGATTTATAAAATGTAAAAATGAACCAAAGAATGCAGAAAGGGTTCCAAGGGATATTAATACATTCATATCTAAATTTTTAGCTTTTAAAGATTTTATAGCATTTTTTATAAAGTATAAACCAAAATAAAATTGAATAGGTATTGTAAGAATAAGTTGAATAATAGGATGTAAAGGCATTGAAAATTCATGTAATAAGAGTGGAATTGAAAGAATTGAAGAAAATAAAGCCCTTCTTTTTATATCATTTAACTCTTTCTTCCTTTCTTCATATTCAATATCAAATGCACTTTTACCCTCACTTAATAAATGAGCCTTATATCCAAGTTCTCTAATATCCCTTAAAATATCATTAATATCTTTTAATGGAGAAATTTCTAACTTTAAAACTTTGCTTTCAAAATCATAATAATAAGATAAAATAGAACTTTCATTTATTAAATAATTCTCTAAATTTTTATCAAACATTGGAATATAAATTTCAACATTTTTCGTTAAAATTTCATATCCTATGCTTGATAATTCTTGCTTTGCCTTTTTGAAATTAAAATTCTTTTCAAACTCAACAATTAGCAATTCACTTGCTAAATCCACATCTACAAACTTCACATCTTCATAACTTTTAATTACATTTTTAACTGTTCTTGCACAATTTGAACAAGTCATACCTCTTACAGGAAGTTTTATTATTTTTGTCATAGCTTTAAAATTTTAAAGTTGATGAAATTTTATTTTTTATCTTTTCTGATATTTACAATTCTTGTTTTGATATTTGACTTTCTTTACTTTATTTTATTTAAGAAATTTAATATACTTATAATGATTTCAATAGCATTAGCTGTTGTTTCAACAATTGTTGTTTCCATTCTTTATAGAAAATATAGAATCCTTTCAGATTTTGATATAAAAATTGATAATGAAGGGATATTTTTTAAAATTCCAAAGCCCATTGCAGAAGAACTTGAACTTGAAGTTCAAAAGGGTAAATATCTATGGAGACAAATAAAAAATGTCCAATATGATAGTGAAAATCATATAATTTATTTAGTTTTAATAAGCAAAATTAAAATCCCTATTCCCTTAGTAGGTTTAAGAAATGAGCAAATTGAAGAAATTTTATCTCAAATTAGTAAATATACAAGTGTTGAGGTAGTGTGAATTATGATTTATCCTTTTCATGGCAGAAGACTTGCGAGGGCTATTGTCGTTGAAACAATATATAATGCAGAATTATTGAATTTAAATATAGATGAAGTATTTGAAAGTATTTCAAGGATGAAAAAAGAATATTTTATGTCTATAATAAATGAAATTAAGAAAGAAAAAATAAGGGAAAAATTTATAAAAGACTTGGAGAATTGGGATGAAATTTTAAATTTTTCAAAAGCAATTATAAATAGCTATAAAGAAAATAAGGAAAAAATTGAGATGATTTTAAGAGAAAATATTAAAGGAGATTGGGATTATGAAAGGATATTTTTGTTGGAAAAGTCAATTTTAAAAACCGCTGTCTCTGAACTATTAGCATTAAATACCCCTTATAAAGTAATAATTTCAGAAGCTTTAAGTATAGGAGATTATTTCGTTTCCCAGGAGGCAGTTAAACTTATAAATGCAATATTAGATGGAATTGTAAAAGGTTTAAAGGTTTGAATAACTTTAAAATTATCAACTATGTTAACTTTATTCTTTATTTCTCAGAGTATAGAAATATATTCATCTCAAGAAGAATCTAATTATGAAGGAAAGGAAGAAACAAATGATTACTTATGGTTGTGGAAGAAAGGTAAGAAATATACTATCTCAATAAGAATTCTTCAACCAGAAGGAGCTATTGTTGAAATTCAAAAAGAAAATAATCCAAATCCAATTTATAAAGCTGATATTCCTACAACATATACAAAAACTAAAGTATCTTCGCGTGATGAAGGATTTTATAGAATTATTGTAAGTAAAGAAAATTATAGCTGGTCTAAGAAATTTGAAATTAAATCTGGGTATGAATATACTCTTTATGTAAAATCACTATCTACAAAGGAAGAAAAAGAAGAATATAATGATTATTATATTATAAGAAAACCATCATCAGAGACAGTTTTAAAAATAGTAGAACCAAAAGGAGCAAATGCTGAAATTTATAAAGAAAATTCCACAGTCCCTATTCATAAAAGTGATATTCCAACAAGCAAATCATTAAATGAAAGTGGATATTATAAAGTTATTGTAACAAATGAAAGTAGTAAGTGGGAAGGAAAGGTAGAAGTAAAGAAAAATTATGAGAATATATTATATGTAAAAAATCTGGCTCCAATTTCAAAACCCACTTTAAAACCAATAAGTGAAGAAAGTTTCAAAAGCCTTATTCAAAATCTAAAAAGTGAAATATCTGAATTTACAAGAATAGAAATTTTAAAAACCGCTGTTAGTAAAAATTATTTTCTTGTAAGACATTTAGAAGAGATACTTGACCAATTTACTTCTGAGCTTAATAAAGAGGAGGTTGTAAAAATTGTTTATCCAAAAATTATAGATAAGGAAAATATACATCAAATTTTCTCAAAATTTACTTCATCCCTTTCAAAAGAAAATATAAGGGAATGGATTGAAAATTATGATAGTGGTAATGTTGAAAAGGAGGGATGGAAATGAGGAAAATTATTCTTTTGTTTTTAAGTAGTTGTGTTTCTGGTTATTATGCAAAAGGTTCAAATGTGAATTTAGATTATTCAAAAAATTATAAAGTATCAATAATTCCACAATTAAAAAGTAATTATTTGAATGAAGATGATTTAAGAAAAGTTTATGAAGCATTTTATTTAGAATTATCAAGGATTAAGAATTTTACTATTGTTGAAAGAGAAAAAGTTGAGGAGATATTAAAAGAATTGAATTTTCAGTATTCAGGACTTGTAGATATTTCAACAGCAAAGGAATTTGGTAAATTAACAGGTGCAGATTTAATAGCAAGTTATGAAGTAATTTCAGCAAAACAGGAGATGGATGGTTTTCGTGAAATTGTAATTTCAATTAAAATAATAAATGTTCAAACGGGAGAAATAGCCTATATTGGAAGGGGAAGAGGTGAAGGATATGATGATAAAATTACGATTATAGATATGGCTGTTAGCAATTCATTACATACTTTAAAACAAACTTTTAAGAAATGAAATATTTAATTTTATTATTAGTGTTAGGTTGTGCAAGTCAAACAAAAACAAAAAAATTAAATTATTTAGAAAATAATAAGAATTATAGAATTGCTTTAATATCATCAACAAAAAATCATAGCTCAATTTTAAATATAGTTGAAAATGAAATTGCTCAAAAACTATTAGAACTTAAAATATTTGAAGTAATAGAAAGGAAAGAGCTTGAAAAAGTATTAAATGAAATTACACTTACAAATGATACATTATCATTTGAGGAATTTGGAAAAGTAATAAATGCTGAACTATTGGGAATATATAATGTTGATGATTTTGTTAAGAAAAAGGAAAAAGTTTGCATTCCAGTAATATTTCATCATGAAATTATTTGTAAAGATGAAGATGTATTTGAAATAACAATTAGCTTTAAAATTATAGACTTGAAGACATATAAAGTTATATATGCAAATTCAGGTAGCTCAAAAGCTTATAATTTAGATGATTGTATAAAAAGTGCAATAGATGAAGTTATGTCAAAATTAGAAGGAGGTTAAGCCATGATGTTATTTTTATTTTTTCAAATGAGCAAGGCAGTTGAAACAATAAAGGATGGGAAAGTAGATTGGTCAAAGGGGATTGTAACTGCTAAGGGATATGGAGTTTTTGATATAAATGCAAAGAACGTAAATGCTGAAATTTTGAAAGCGCAAAGAGTAGCAGTTGTTGTCGCTCAAAGGAACTTACTTGAAACAATAAAGGGTGTTTATATAAATTCTGAAACAATTGTTGAAGATTATATGTTAAAGAGTGATCTTATAGTTAGTAGGGTTAATGGAATTGTAAAAGGAGCAAGAATGATAGGAGAGCCTAAAATTGATAGACAAAATGGTATTGTAGAAGTTGAGCTTGCTGTTGATTTATATGGAGATAATGGATTAGTAAGTGCTATTCTTCCAGAAATTATAAAAAATACAAAAAAACAAAACTTAGATGATATTAAGGATAATCCAAGCTTTTCTGCACTTGTTTTAGATGGTTCAGGAACAAATATAAAGCCATCACTATTTCCTAAAATTTATGATGAAAATGGAAACTTAATTTTTGATACTGCCTGGCTTATTGATGAAAATAATCCAAAAGCTCAAAGAGTTATTAAATTTGTTGAAAATTTAAATGAGATATTAAATGACCCAGAACTTAAAGATAATCCACTTGTAATCAAAATTAAATCTGTTTTAAATGGAAGGGATATTGTAGTTGATAAAGATAGTGCAAATAAAATAAAGTGGCTTAAAAAAGCTTGGGAGCTTGGCAAAAAAATTGTATTAACATTATTTTAAAAGGAGGTAATTATGTTAATTTTTTTGATTTTACAAACAGAAAAAAGTATAATTGTAGAAGGAGTTTCATCTACAAATAATGTTAGCTTAGATGTAGCAAGAGATAGAGCAATTTCCGATGCTCTTAGAAATGCTGTTGAACAAGCACTTGGAACATATATTGAAAGTCAAACTATTATTGAAAATTATAATCTTATTGAAGATAATATACTTTCAAAATCAAAAGGCTATGTTAAGAATTATAAAATTATTTCTGAAAAACAAGAGGATGGACTTTATAGAGTAAAAATAATAGCAATTGTAGATAATAAGAAAATTGAAGATGATTTATCATCATTAAAAATTCTTATTTTACAAAAAGAAAGACCAAGAATTTTAATTCTTGCAAATGAGGAATTCTTAGAAGATATTTTAATTGAAAAATTTAGGGATAAGGAATTTCCAATTGTAGATCAAAATAAACTGAAAGAAAAATTAAAAAAGGAAGAGATAAGACTTATATTAGAAGGAGCAAAAGATAGTTTATTAGCAAGATATGCATTAAGGGAGGGAGCAGAAATTATTTTAATTGCTAAATATAATGAGAATAAGAAAAAAGTTGAGGGGTATAATATAGATTTAAAAGAAGTTTCTATATCTGCAAGATTAATTGATCCAAGATCCGCAGAAGTATTAGCTTCTACAAGAATTGACAAATCTTATCCAAATATAACCCAAACTATTAAAAATCAATTAGTAGATTCATTATTTAGTGTATTATTACCAAAAACAATAAAGCAATTTCAAGAAAATAATATAGTAAAAATTTATGTTTATAATGTTAGTTTTGATGATGTTGGAAAATTAAGAGAAGTGCTAATTAATAATGTTAGAAAGGTTGATAAAATTATTTTAAGGGAATTTTTAGAAAATAATGCTATTTTAGAATTAATAACTCCTGAAAATCCAACTTCAATAGCCCAAATTATAAAAAGTAATTTTAAAAATGTTGAAATTAGTGAAATAGGAGGAATGAATATATATGTAAGATGGAAAGGAAAATAGCATTTATTAGTGATTTTGGAGAAAGTTTTTATGTAGGACAAGTAAAGGGAGTAATTAAATCAATAAATCCAAATGCTGAAATTATTGATATTACTCATAATGTTCCAAAATTTAATATAAAAGCAGGTCAATTTGTATTATATAGCTCATATAAGTATTTTCCAAAGGGGACAATATTTTTAGTAGTTATTGATCCTGGTGTAGGTTCAAATAGGAAGGCAATTGCTATTGAAAGTGATAATTATTATTTTGTAGGTCCAGATAATGGATTATTTGGTTTTTTGAAAAATTACAAAGCATATGAAATAGAAATCCCAAAGAATGCAAGTTATACATTTCATGCAAGAGATGTATTTGCACCTTTTTGTGCAAAATTATCAAAAGGCTATAATATAGAAGATATTGCAAAACCTATTGAAGATATCATTAAATTAGATTTTAGAGAAGTTAAAGTTTTTGAAAATTATATAATTGGTGAAATTGTATTCGTAGATGATTTTGGAAATTTGATAACAAACATTGAATTTAATGAGAATTTTAAATATGTGGAGATTAATGAAATTAAAATTAGTAAAAAAGTTAGAACTTATAGTGATGCAAAGAAGGGAGAATTAGTATTTTTAAAGGGTTCTTATGAATTTTTGGAAATTAGTATAGTTGAAGGAAATGCAAGTAAAGTGTTAAATGTAAGTTTTGGAGAAAAGGTAAAAGTTTATATTTAAAGTCCTTTAAAATTTTCAAACTATGAAAAAACTTTCAATTATAGATGTTCCAAAGGAAAGTTTAAAAAACAAAAGAATTTTTTTAAGGGTTGATTTTAATGTTCCTATTGAAAATAACAAAGTTGTAGATGATTATAGAATTAAAAAAACTCTTCCAACAATAAATTATTTAAAAGATAGTGGGGCTATTTTAATTTTAGCTTCTCATCTTTCAAGACCAAAAGGTATTGAGTTAAAATATTCCCTAAAACCAGTTTCAGAGCATTTAAGTAAATTATTAAATACACAGGTAAAGTTCTTTGATATTCAAGAAAATAATTATCGTGATTATTTAAGAAGGATAAAATCAGAAGTTTTAAAATTAAAGGAAGGTGATATTTTGCTTTTAGAAAATATAAGATTTGATGAAGGGGAAGAGAAAAATGATGAAAATTTAATAAATGAATTATATAATTTTGGTGAAATTTATGTAAATGATGCATTTGGAACAAGCCATAGAAAACATGCATCTGTTTATGGTCTTGCTTTAAGATATAATTTGAGACTTGCAGGAATATTAATGAAAAATGAAATTGAATATCTTTATAAAGTAAAGGAAAATCCTATTCAACCATTTTATAGTATTATTGGTGGGGTTAAAGTTTCTGATAAAATAAAAGTGCTTGAAAATCTTATAAAAGTTTCAAAGAAAATTCTTATTGGTGGAGCTATGGCATATACATTTTTAAAAGTTAAAGGAATAAATGTAGGAAGTTCAATAATTGATGAAAAAAGCTTAGATTTTGCTAAAAGTTTCTTGGATAAATATAGTGAAAAAATTATTTTACCAATTGACCATATTGTAAAGAATTCTAAAATTATGAATGTTGAAGAAATAATGGAAGGATACATAGGAATGGATATTGGTAAGAAAACAATTGAATTATTTAAGCAAGAGCTGAAAGATGCAAAAATGATATTCTTTAATGGACCACTTGGAAAATTTGAAGATAAGGAATTTAGTAGTGGAACATTTGAAATTGCTAAATTTTTAAGTGAGCTTACAAAAAGAGGTGTAATTACAGTAATCGGAGGGGGTGATACAGTATCTGCAATTCATAGTGCTAATCTAAAAGATGAGGATTTTAGTCATGTATCAACAGGTGGGGGAGCAACCTTAGAGTTAATATCTGGTGAAGAAATGCCTGGAATAGAGGTTTTAAGCAATGTTTAAGAAAAAAAATGAGCATAATAGCGTAGATACAATTATTGGGAGTAAAGGAATTTTTAGAGGAAATATAGAAGTAGATGGAGGAGCTTTAATAGATGGAAAAATAGAAGGAAACGTAAAAGTAAATGGAATTTTAATTGTTGGAAAGGAAGGATATATTATTGGGGAGGTTTGGGCAAGTGATTTAATAATTAGTGGCAAGATTGAGGGAAAAGTTTACATTAAAAATAGAGTTGAAGTTCAAAATACAGGAAAAATAGATGGAGAATTACATTGTAAAGTATTAGTTGTGGATGAAGGGGGATATGTAAACGGATTGATGGATATGAAATATCAAGAGGTTGAATGATTCTCTATATAATTCAAATGCCATCAGATATAGAAAAAGCCTTAATTTACAACTCAAAACCAGATAGTCAAATTTTAATTGATTTTAAGAAGAAATATCCAGATATAGAATGGGTATTTGAATTTTTATATCAAAGGGATTTTAAAAAATTTGATATTGAAAAGTTAATAAAACTTAATGCCAAAAAGCAATATATAACAGCAATTTTAAATATGTATCTTGAAAGCTTAAGCAAAAGGAATTTAAAAGATAGTTTAAGAAGTATTTATTTAAAATATAAAAATTATTTTAATGCAAAAAGCTATGAAATTTTATATTCAATTTTAAAAGACAAAAATATCCTTTTAGAGCTTGCTAATAATTTTCCAAGCTCTGAAATAGTTTATAAATCTATAAATGAGTTGAAATTATCTCAACTTACAAAAGCACAAATTTTATATTATAATGAGAAATATAAGGATTTAATAGAACAAATTCAACCAGAATCTGCACTTTATTTTTATGTAGATGCTTTATCAAAGTTAAGTGATTTTAAAAAGGCTAGTGAGATATGTAAAAATTATAAAAATACAAATTTTAAAAAATCAGATTATTTTTTTGAATGTGCATTAAATTTGTTAGAATATGGTGATACAATAACTGCTTTTGAATTTATTGATAGCTTATATGAATATAATCCTTATATAGCGGTTAGGCTTGGAGGATATAATGCAATTGTTTCAAAAAGATATGACTTATTCTTTAATACATTAAAAGATACACTCATTGGTGAAGTTCAATTTATGAAAGCACTTGTTTATTATGTTAAAAGAGATTATATAAATACGATTATAACCCTTGAAAAAATTCCCAAAATTACAAATGATAACTTTGAAATTTCAAGAGCATATTATTGGCTTTATAAATTAACAAGAAATAATGATTATTTAATGAAAATTTACAAAACTCATCCAAATGGTTATTATGCTTTATATTCAAACTTCTATCCAAAAATTATAGATACTACATTTTATGATGAAAGCAAATTTCAATTATATCAAAAGCCAATAATTTTAGAAATCCTTGGATTTAGAAGTGAATTTTGGAGATTTTTGAACGAAGAAAATAGAATTTATCTTATATATATGTTAAATAAAATTGGCTCATATGACCTTGCTCTTGATTTAGCTGAAAACTTAATATCTCCTTTTATTCCAAAAGATATTATTTTTATGGCTTATCCTACACCATATTTTCAAGAATTTTTAAATGCTAGTAATAAAAGTGGAATTGAAATAGAATTATTATATGCAATTGTAAGGGAAGAAAGTAAGTTTAATAAGAATGTAGTTTCAAGAGCAGGAGCTATGGGAATAGCACAAGTTATGCCAGAAGATTTTAAACGCTGGTCAAGAAAACTAAATTTACCATATAAACCTTTTGATGTTAAAATAAACTTATTAATTGGAGCTATGCACTTTAAAGAATTCTTAGAAATGTTTAATTATGATATTAACCTTACAATATGTGCTTATAATGCTGGTCCTAATGCTGTTAAAAGATGGTTAAGTGTTTTAGATTATAATGATACAGACTTATTTTTTGAGCTAATTCCATATAGAGAAACGAGAAATTATTATAGAAGGGTTATGAGAAGCTATCTTATGTATAAATATATATTTTCAAACTTCAAATGAAGGTGATACATATTATAAATAACATAGGTGGTGGAAGTGGAACATTTTTAAGAAACATTCAAAAAAAAGGTGAAATAGTTTGGGAAATATCAAAACAAAAACAATTACCAATAAAATTAAATGAAATAAAAGCAATTGTAATGTATGGTTATATTGAACATTTTGATTTTAAACCATTTAAAAATAAAAAGAAAATATATTACTTTCATGGACTTAGAGCAATTTCAAGAAGAATGCTATTTAATAAATTTGAATTTAATCCAATACACTTATATAAATTTTATAAATTTAAAAATTGGCTTAAAAACTTTGATTGCTTTATAAGTGCAAGCTTTTCTTTGAGTAATTTAGTAAAAAAGTTTTATAATGTAGATAGTTTTGTAATTTATAATGGTTTAGATTTTAAAAGTATGCCTGAGATAAAAAGAGAAAGAAATGATAAAGTATTATTATGGATTGGAAGGTCTGCTTGGATTAAAGGTTTAGATAATTTTTTAAAATTAATGGAATTATTACCAGAATATGAGGGATGGATTTTGGGGGTTGAAAATAAAAATTATAAAAATATAAAATTTTTTGGTTATCAAAAAGATGTTTATAATTATATTTCAAAAGCAAAAGCAGTAGTTATAACAAGTTATTATGAAGCTTTTTCTTATGTAACCTTAGAAAGTTTATATTATGGAGTTCCTGTTTTAAGCTTAAAGAGTGCAGGTGGAGTTTTTGAAATTTTACAAATTTTAAATAAATATGAGTGGATTTTTGATGATATATATCAAATGGCAGAATTTATAAAAAATAATGAAATTGAAGATTATAAGATAGATTATTTATTTAATGAGCTTTTTGATTTTGAAAGAAATTATTTAAGACTTAAAAAAATTATTGAAATGCTTTAAAATTTTAAGTTATGAAAATCAAAACAATAGAGTTGCCTTCTATTGGAAAACGCTATGATTTTATAACAGAAAGTAATTCTAAATTTGTTCTAATAGATTATTTTTCTGGTATTAAGGAGATTTATTTATTAAAGGATGGACAAACCATAGGACCAATTAAGTTAAATGAAGATGAAGCAGATCAATTAGCGGTTATATTATCTGGTGTATTTTTGAAAGGTTTTATTGAAAAGCGAATAGATATAATTTTTAAAGATTTGGGAATTGAAAATGTGAAAATTGAAGAAGATTTTAAATGTATAAATAAAACAATTGGAGAGCTTAAATTTAGAACAATAACTCAAACTTATATTATTGCTATTATAAGAGATGAAAAACCAATTATTATGCCAGAACCTTCTGAAAAAATTTTATTAAATGATATTGTTGTTTTGCTTGGAAATTTAGAAAACATAGAAAAAGCAATTAAATATTTAAAGGGATTAGTCATAGTTTAAAATTTTCATTATGTTCATCATAAGTGAGCAAGAGATAAAGGAAAAAGTTAAGGAAATTGCTCAAAGAATATCAGAGGATTATAAGGATAGTAAGGAATTAGTATTGATAGGGGTGTTAAAGGGGGCTTTTATATTTTTGGCAGATTTAGTAAGAGAATTGAAAGTAAATTGTGAAATTGATTTTATAAAAGTTTCATCATATGGTAAATCTACGGAAAGTTCAGGAATTGTAAGGATTGAGCTTGATACAAGTATTGATATTGCAAATAAGGATGTTATTATTGTTGAAGATATTCTTGATACAGGATTAACCCTAAAATATATTAAAGAATTATTTTTAGCAAGAAATCCTAAATCCTTAAAAATTGCAGTATTACTTGATAAAATAGAAAGAAGGAAAGTAGATATTAAAGCGGATTATGTAGGTTTTGTTGTTCCTGATAAGTTTTTGGTAGGTTATGGATTAGATTTTGCTGAAAAATTTAGATATTTACCTTATGTAAGAGAATTATCTAAAACCGAATATTCTCCTTAATGTAAAATCAATTAAAAGTAAAAAAATTACAAGAAAACCCCAAAATAAATTATTAAAAATTTCTTTTTCAACTTTTCTCTTTTCAATCTCAATCTCATTTAAACTTTTTATAAACTTTCCACCTGTTTTATTTACAATACTTGAAAGTGTTAAACTATCAATGCCTTCTTCATTTTCAAGACTTAATGTATCTGGTTTTAAAATAAATTGCTTTTGATAAACTTTCCTATTATTTAAAATCCCTAAAATTTGTAAAGTCTCTTCCTTTTTTATTTCAAATACATAATAATTTGGAATTTCTTTATTTTTAGCGTAAAATTTAACATCTGGATTATTTGAAGAAATTCTCATATAAACCTTATTGAAAAAAACATTATAATTTACACTAATCATAGGCTTTAAATTTATTGCGGTATTTATAATAGGAAGAATAACATTTTTATATTCATTAAATTCATATCTTCCCCTTTTCCAAAGCTCACTTGATAAAACAAAAACTCTATTTTTATAAATTCCACTAATTTGATTAATTCTTTCATCCCATTTAAAATTTATATCTTTGTTATCTAAAAATATCAAATCTTCTCCATTATCTTTACCATAACCAATTGTCAAAATAAATTCTTTATTTATTTTTTCACCTTTTAAATTTAAAATTACTTCATATCCCATTTCCTTCAAAGCTCTATTTAATAATCCAATTTCAGGTGTAACTTTATAAACATTAATTAAAATTTTATTAGGAATTTCCTTTACATTCAAAGCATAAGCCTTCTGTCTATTAAGAAATTTCACATTTATCTTATAATACCCTTCTTGACCTGGTGATTTTAATAAAAATGTATATGAATTTAAACCCTTATTAATTTTTAGATTTTTTGAAATTCTTGAAGTATCAAGGGAAATTTCAATATTTATAGTTGTATCTTTATTTGAAAAAATTTCAAAATAAGTTTGAAATAACTCATTTGGAAAAACACTTTTAGGATAAATAACATTCTTAATTGATATTTGTTCTATCTTTATATTTGGATAAATTACATAAATTGGGATATTGAAATTGTTATAATCAATTTCTTGTGGATAATTGTGCCAACCATCTCCTATATATACGATTTTTTCATAATTTTTTAAATAACTTAAAGCATTTAAGTTTGTAATGTTATATTTAAAATCAAGGCTTTTGAATTTATAAATACTATCTCCAAGCTCAAATTTATCAAAATTCTTTGTATCTATGCTTTTATAAAAATCTAAAAGCCAACTTGAACTTTTTGAAAGGTCAAAAACAATTGCAATTTTTTTATTTTCTTCATATGTAGTAATTTTTGGATTTATGATAATTATACTCAAAAGAATAATTGCAAGCATTCTTATAATTTTTGAAAATAATGGTTTTGTAAAAAATAGAATAATAATTGTGATTAAAATAAAGGTTAAAATTTTCAAGTGTTTATTTTAATCCAAAATAATTCTTGCCCATATTCAACAGGCTTTCCATTTTCAACTAATATCCTTTCAACAATACCATCCACATCACTTTCAATCTCATTCATAACTTTCATAGCTTCAATAATACATAATACTTGTCCTTTTTTTACAAAATCTCCTTCTTTCACATAAGGTTCTGCCCCTGGTGAAGGTGCTCTATAAAATGTTCCAACTAATGGAGATCTAATTATATGGATATTTTCCTTTTTCTCCTCTACTCTTTTTTCTTCTTTTTCTATTTTTTGTTCAATTTTTTGTTCTATAACAGGAGAAGTTGTAATTGGACTTGATATAACGGGAATTTGAACTTGATTATTTTTTGATAATTTTATTCTAAATTTTGGATTTTCCATTTCAATTTCAAGCTCACTTAATCCACTCCTTCTAAAAATTTTTATAATCCTAACAATATCTTTAAGTTTCACTTTCTTCCCACCCTTTCAATATATTTATCTTCTCTTGTATCTACCTTTATAATATCTCCAACTTCAATAAAATATGGAACTTTAATAACTTTTCCTGTTTCTAATTTTGCAGGCTTACCACCACCTGCTACTGTATCACCCTTAAAATTAGGTTCTGTTTCAACAACTTCAAGCTCTACAAAATTCGGTAATTCTATTCCTATTGGTCTATCATCAATATATAAAATAAAAATTTCAAGTCCTTCTTTTAAGTAATCTATACTATTTTCAATATCTTGTTTATTAAAGTGAATTTCTTCATATGTTTGATTATCAAAGAATACATAAGTATCTTCATTTAACTTATAAGAAAATATACCCGAATGCTTTTCAAGTGTTATTTCTTCAATTGGTTCATCTCTCTTTACAGATAAGTTATAAACATTGCCTGTTTTTAAATGTTTTACTTTTAATGAATAAGTAGTAATATCATTTGCTTTATGAACATGCTTAAAATCAAGGACCAAATAAGGCTCATCTTTATATTTTATAGCAATTCCTTTTCTTATTTCCGCCATATTGAAAATTTTAAAGCAAGGTATAAAATTTCAAAATTTATGAAGAAAGTTTATATAAAAACATTTCCAGAGTATTCTATTGTTTATGATGATTTGGTCTTAAGTAGAGAAGGTGGTCCTGGTCCTGGGGATGTTGTTTTTGTATATCATAAGAGTGGGAAATTCATAGGAAGTGCTTTTTATAATCCACATTCTAGAATAAATTTAAGAATTTTCTCATTTAAAGAAGAAGACTTTGATTATGAATATATTAAGAGAACAATGAAAAGAGCTTATGATTATCGCAAAAGTTTAGGATTTGAAAATTCATTTAGACTTGTTTATTCAGAAGTAGATTTTATGCCTGGTTTAATTATTGATAAATATCAAGATGGATTTGTTTTTCAAGTATTTTCCATAGGAATAGAAGTAAGAAAAGAGCTTATTATTAAAGCATTAATTGAATTATTTGATCCATTATTTATTCATGAAAAAAGCACAGGTCATCTAAGAAAATTAGAAGGACTTCCTTATATAAATAGAACAGTTTATGGTGAGATTCCTGAAAATTACATTGTAAAAATTAATGATGTTAATTTTAAATTTTTTGTAGGTCAAAAAACTTCATTATTTTTAGACCAATCTGAAAACTATTTAAAACTTTTAAATTATGTTAAAGATGGATTTGAAATTTTGGATGCATTTTGCTATGTAGGAGGATTTGGAATTCACTTTTTAAGAAAAAATGTAAATGTTACATTTTTGGATATTTCAAAAGATGCTTTAAATATACTTCAAGAGAATTTAAAAATAAATAATATATTAGGAAGTTATGAAATCGCATGTTCGGATGTATTTGATTACTTAAAAAGTTGTAATAAAAAATTTGATTTTATAGTTCTTGACCCACCTGCATTTACAAAAAGCAAAGAAAAACTTGAAAATGCATTAAGGGCTTATGATAGAATGCATAAATTAGCAATAAATTTATTAAAGGATAATGGATATTTAGCAACATTTAGTTGTTCATTCTATGTAAAAGAAGAGCATTTATTAGAAAGTATAAAAAAAGTTTCAAAGGAAAACTTTATTATTTTAGAAACCTTATATCAATCAAAAGACCATCCTTGGACTTTAAAGTTTTCTGAAAGCTTATATTTAAAAGGATTTTTATTAAGAAAAATATAAGCTATAAAATTTTCCATAGTTATGAAAAAACTTTTGATATTTTTAACTCTCTTGGCTTGTAATGTAAAAAAACCAGAAACCGGACCAAGTTGGGATGTATATCCAAGATTTCCAATTGGAGACTCCATCTCTTCTGCATATGATATAGCAAGAAAATCTGCCGGCAAAGATTCCTTAAAGGTTGTAAGAATTGATGATAATTGGTTTTATTGGATAGAGGAAGATAAAAGATATAATGATACTATAAGCTTACCATCAGATACAGTCGTTTCACTATTTGTAATAGATTTTAATAAACCAAAGGAAATTATAAGAGGTTATGATAAGGTTTATATAAATGATTGTAAAGCAAGAATTAAGCTTTATTTTAGTAATACTTTAAATGATACAATATATGGATATTTAAAAATCACTATTCTGTTTAAAGAAAGTGGAAATCAGGACTTCTTTATAATTCCAAATATTGTAATTCCACCTGGAAATTATAAGACAAATCCATATATTTATGAAAAGGATGGATTTAGAATTAAAGCAGAGACTACAATTGTTCATATGGACTTTATTGCAAATAGCTCTTCAAATCCAAACTTAACAACTACCTTAGATAGCGCAATAGGTCAATTTTGGGTTCCTCCTCATTTTGAAGCATACGATACTGTAATTGCTTATAAACTACAAGAATTTGACCAAAATCAACCAATATCAGCAGAAACATCTGGTATTAAATTTAAAAAAGTTTGGGTTGAACTTTATACAAGGCATTCCTTACCTATAAAAATTTTATCTCAGGTTTGGATTAAAGATACAGTGTTAAATGATTCAATTTTTGTTACAAACGAATACTTTAAGAGTGCTCCAAAAGACCCCAATACAGGCTATTCAACAGGTTACGTTTATGATACAATAATTGTAGTTTTAGATACAAATCAATTAAATTACTATAATCAAAGAAGAGGAAAATTAAAAATATCTTTATTGGGTATTGCTCCAATATATACAAACTATCCTGAAAGAGCTTATATTAGAAGCAAAGATTCCCTCGAAGTTTGGGGAGATATTAAAGCAATTATAGGGATAAACCAGTAAGGAGGTAGAATATGTTAGTGATTTTAACATACTTTAATCCTGCTTATCCAGGACTTTTATATTTCCCAAACTTTTACTTCTCTATTCCATACCTAAAAGCCCAAATTACGAACAATTGGTTAAATCTAAACATATATAATACTTATGTAAATAGCTTTATAACTGATAATGATAAGAGCTATTTATTATCAGAGATAGATGGAAGAAACTTTTTCTTATGGGGATATAGTGATCTGTCAGTTTTTATAAATTATAAGGGATTTTATCTTGGTGCTGAAAATTCTGGTGGTTCTTACTTTGCTACAAGAACAAATGACCCCATTGAATTTCTATTAAATGCTAATAATCAAGTAGATAAAATCTATGACTTATCCATAGACAAACTTCAAAGTTTAAGCTATATTCAATACTTCTTAGGCTATGCTTATAGATATAAAGATGTTATTTTTGGGTTAAGATTAAATTATTTACAAACAACTCCATATTTAGAAGTAAATAGCAATATAAATTTAGATAATGCTAAGCATTATTTGGCAAGTTTTGATACAATAAACATTAAATATTATGCAGGAGGTGATGGATTATCTGCGGATTTAGGATTTTTATATGAGCCAAAAGGAAAAGGTTGGTTTTTAGGATTTAATATAAGAAATTTGTTATCCAATATAAACTTTTCAAATAATTGGAAATTTCCATTTTATAAACCAGATTTTCAAAGAGATAGTATTTGGGTTATAAAGGGCTATTATCAAAAAACATCAGATACAACCGCTGAATTTGTAAAAACAGATAGCTTTTTATTATATATTTCGCCAGAAGAAGCATTTGAATTACAACTTATTGGAATGCTTGATAGTATAAATGTTTTAAGACTTATCTTCGCAGATACATCTAATAAAAGCTTAATTGTAAATGATGCAATTTATAATAGAAATGTTATAAAAAATTATAGAATTCCACCTGTTTTTGCCTTGGATTTTGGATATAGAGATTTAACAAATAAATATGGATTTAATTTTGCTTATATTCAAGGATTTTCTGAAAGTTTTATATCTACTAAAAAACCAAAATTCTTAGCAAGTGCATTTTATAAAATTTTCAAGTTTTTACCCCTTGGATTTTATATTTCCTTAGGTGGTAGAGAAAAATTTGAATTTGGACTTAATGGAGGACTTGATTTTAATTATTGGATATTAAACATGGGATGGGATTGGTCAAGAGGATTTAGTTATTCTGCAAAGGGACATAGAGTTTATTTAGAAAGTGCTTTTAAATCTCCAATTAAAGGAAAGCTTGAAATTAAAGTTATAGATTCTTTAACAAATAAAGTTATAGCAAATGCTGAGGTTAATATATTAAGAGGAACAAAAAGTTTGAGAAAATTATTCACAAATTACGAAGGATTAGTAACTTTAAATTTAGAACCAGATAAATATAAAATTGAAGTTTCGGCAAGAAATTATATTTCTAAAATTGATTCTATTGAAGTTATACCAAAAACAATAAATACAAAAATAATAAAACTAATGCCTGCTGGTGGTCTTTTAAATATCGTTGTTCTTGATAGTATTAGTAGAGATACATTAAAGAATGTAAAAGTTGTAATAAATGACAGTTCTTATGAATATAATGGTGGAATTTTAAAAGCTTTTGCAAAGGAAGGTCCTGCACAAATTAGAGCATTTAAAGATAGATATAAAGATTATTATAGTGTTTTGGATGTAAAAATTGGAGATAGTATTAATAAGGAAATTTTAATGTCTCCAAAATTTGCTAAGCTTTTTGTTAAAGTATTTGATGAAAAGACTAAGCAACCTCTTTTAGCAAACATTAAATTAGTAAAGAATGATAGCATTATTGCAAGTGTTCAAAGTGAAACATTAAGTATAGAACTTGAAGATGGAAATTATAAATTGCTTGTAAATAAGGAAGGATATGCACAATATAGTGATGTATTTGAGATGAAAGGAGGAGTTGATTTAACGAAGGAAGTTTATTTAAGAAGCGATATTGGTTATTTGCTTGTTGAAGTAATAGATAAGATGACAGGAGAGCATCTAAATAATGCTCAAATTTTAATAATTTCTGAAAAAGGAGATACTACTTCAAGAGCTATTACTGATAATAGTGGCAAATATGAAACATCACTTGGTAAAGGTTTATATAAAGTAATTGCTCAAAAAGAAGAATATATACCAAATTCAGAATTTGTTCAAATTGAAAGAGATTCAAGAAACAGGATAGTGATTCCATTAACACCAAAATTTGCTATTATATATGGACTTGTTCTTGATGCAGAAAAAGGATTTAGAGTAAAAGCAAAAATTGATATTAAGAAGGAAAATAATGTTATAAATACAATTGAAGGAGATAGTTATTATGTAAAATTAGATGCAGGGGATTATGTTTTTGAAGTAAGAGCCAAGGATTATGCTCCAAGAATAGCCGATATTCGTTTAAATAATGGTGAAAAATATAGAAGGGATTTCTTACTTACAAAAGTTGGACAAGTATTTACATTTAGAAATATTTACTTTGACTTTAATAAAGCTACTATTAGAAAGGAATCTTATCCTGTCTTAGATTCAATATATCAATTCTTAGCCGAAAATCCAACAATTGTTGTAGAAGTTGCAGGACATGCTGATGAAAGAGGTGGTTATGAATACAATATAAGACTTACCCAAGCAAGAGCAAATGCAGTTGTTGATTATCTTGTAAAGAAAGGAATAGATCCTAATAGATTAATTCCAAAAGGTTATGGTTGGACTCAACCAGTTATAAAAGGAGCAAAAACAGAAAAAGAGCACCAATTAAATAGAAGAGTTGAATTTAGAATTATAAAAGAGATGGAAGGACAATAGAGGGTTATTCCCCCTTTAAAATTTAAAAATGATTGAAATTGAAAAAATAGAAAATTTTATATCTATGACAAAAGTTGATTATAATAACTATAAAGAATTTTTAAAAAATCGCAATTATGTTATAGTTGAAAATGTGAAATTGGAAATTGGGAGAAATTGGAAAATAAAAGAATTCGAACCAAAACATTTTGAATTAGAAACTACCAATGTCTGGTCCTTTCCCAATAGAGGTAAATGGGCAACGCATTATCTCAACTCAAAATATAGAGGTAATTGGGCACCTCAGGTTGTTAGAAATCTACTTATAAGATACACTAAGGAGGGGGATTGGGTTTTAGATCCTTTCGTTGGTTCGGGCACAACTTTAATAGAAGCAAAACTCCTCAGAAGAAATGCTATTGGTATAGATATTAATTATGAAGCGGTAATACTTACCTTGGATAGATTAAATTTTGATATGCCTCCTAACTTATTAGAAAATGATAAAAAACCAATAATAGAAGTTTATGTTGGCGATGCACGAAATTTAGATAAGATAGAGAATGAATCTATTGACTTTATTGCTGCCCATCCTCCATATGTGGATATAATAGGTTATAGTAAAAATTCAAATTCCAAAATAGATGGAGATTTATCAAAAATACATTCTGTAGAAGATTTTTGCATAGAAATGAAAAAAGTTGCTAAGGAAATGTATAGAGTTCTGAAACCACATAAATTTTGTGCTATTTTGATAGGTGATACAAGAAGGAAAAAATATCATATTCCGATATCTTTCAAGGTTTTAAATGTTTTTCTTGAAGTAGGATTTAAATTAAAGGAGGATATAATAAAAATTCAGCATAGAATGAAAACAACACCTTTATGGGTAAAGAGAAGTAAAGAGCTTAATTTCCTTCTTCTTCAATACGAACACTTATTTGTATTTGAAAAATGAGGCAAGTTGACTTGGAAAAGTTTATGTCTTTTAAAAGAGGAAATTCATTAGAAAAACCTTTAAGTGTTGTGAAAATTAATGATAATTATATTTTAGCGATATATAAGGGTAAAAAGAGTAAAGCTGACATTTTAATTCGTTATAGGCAAAAACTAAAAAATAACAAGTGGAGCAATATAAGAACACCGAAACATATTCACTGGATTGTTGATATTTTAATGAAATTAAGCAGGGAACCAGAACTTACCAAAAAGTTTTTAGATACATTAATGAATATCTGGGATACTCTTAAACCCTTAAATGAAAAAACAAGGGATAAATTGAAATTAGAAGACTTATTTAAATATGATAATAAAATTTTAAATGAATTTCGGGAACTAAGTAAATATGGGGAGTATAATATTAAATTCTTAATACTTCTAGCTAAACTTTTAATGATTCAAGAAAAAACTAATTATCCCAAAGGAAAAATTTTTCAAAAGCTAATTGAAAAGCTAAAAGAAGGAGAAGATTTATTTAGTATATTGCAAATAGCAACTTTAAGGAAGATGAGTTAATAACCTTTTAGTTTGTGCTTTAAAATTTCAATATGACTGTTCAAGTGCCTGAAATTAAATTGAATGAAAATGTTAAATTAAATAGTAAAGAAACCGCTTTAATAATAGTGGATATGCAAAATGATTTTTGTGATGAGAAAGGAAGTTTATTTGTTCCAGAAAGTAGAAAAACAATAGAACCCATTCAAAAACTAATAGAAAAAGCAAGAGAAAAGAATGTGAAAATTTTTTATACTCAAGACACTCACAAAAAAGATGATAAAGAATTTGAAATATGGCCTGTTCATGTAGTAGAAGGAACATGGGGTTGGGAAATTATACCCGAACTTAAACCTACTGAAAATGATATTATTATAAGGAAATTAAGATATGATGGATTTTATGGAACAAGCCTAGATCATTATTTAAAAATCTACAATATAAGGAACTTGGTAATAGTTGGAACAGTTGCTAATATATGTGTTCTCCATACTGCTGGAAGTGCTGCTTTAAGATGGTATAATATAATTGTTCCTATTGATGGGATTTCTGCTTTAAATGAATTTGATTATTATATTGCTTTAAGGCAAATAGACTTTTTATATAAAGGTATTTTAACGAAAGTTGAATTTATAGAATTTGTATGATAAAAGAATATTTTGATGTAATTGTAATAGGTGGAGGACATGCAGGTATTGAAGCAAGTTTAGCAAGTGCAAGAATGGGTTTGAAAACTCTTCTATTAACACTTGATATTGATAAAATTGGTCAGATGTCTTGTAATCCAGCTATGGGGGGAATTGCAAAAGCACATTTAATTAAAGAAATTGATGCACTTGGTGGAGAGATAGCAGTGGCAACAGATGAATGCGCAATATCTACAAAAATGCTAAATGTGAGAAAAGGTCCAGCAGTATGGTCTTTAAGAGCACAAGTTGATAGAAAAGCTTATAGAGAAAGGATGAAAAGAGTTGTAATGAATACAAAGAATTTAAGTGTATTTCAAGAGGAAGTTGTAAAATTAATAATTGATGGATATAAGGCAAAAGGTGTAATTACATCACTTGGATATGAATTTTATGCAAAAGCAATTGTTCTAACAACTGGGACATTTCTTGGAGGGAAAATTTATATAGGATATAATACTAAAATGGCTGGAAGGCTTGGAGAATCCCCATCTATTGAACTATCTAAGCAATTAAGAGAAATTTTTAATATATCAAGATTAAAAACAGGAACATCTCCAAGAATAGATGGGAGAACTATTGATTTTTCAAAATTAAAAATTGATGAACCTGATAATCCACCAAGAGGTTTTTCATTTAGAAATCCTTACTTAAACATAGAACAATTACCTTGCTATGTAACTTATTCAAATGAAAGAACACATGAAATAGTTATGAAAAATTTACATTTAGCTCCTATGTATAATGGATTAATAAAAAGTAAAGGTCCAAGATATTGTCCAAGTTTTGAAACAAAAGTTGTAGAATTCTTTAAAGAAGTCAAAAGTCATAGAATTGTATTAGAACCAGATGGAAGAGACACAAATGAGTGGTATTTAAATGGCTTTTCAACATCATTACCATTAGAAGTTCAATATGAAATGTTAAGAACACTTCCTGGACTTGAAAATGCAGTAATATTAAGACCAGGATATGCAGTAGAATATGATTATGTAGATCCAAGAGAATTATATCCTTGGCTTGAAACAAAGAAAATAGAAAATCTATTTTTAGCTGGACAAATAAATGGAACAACGGGTTATGAAGAAGCAGCAGCACAAGGTATAATAGCGGGTATTAATGCAGGATTAAGGGCTATGAATAAAGAACCATTTTTCCTTACAAGACAAGATGGTTATATTGGAGTCTTAATTGATGATTTAATTACAAAAGGAGCAGATGAGCCATATAGAATGCTAACCGCAAGAAATGAATATAGATTAATTCATAGAATGGATAATGCTTATGATAGACTTTCAGAATATGGATATAAACTTGGACTTTTAAAATATGAAGATTATAAAATTATAAAAGAAAAAATTGATATTGTGAGAGAGGAAATTGAAAGATTAAAAAATACAAGAATTAAAGCAAGTGAAATAAATCCAAAACTTAAAGAGTTAAATAGCTCAGAAGTTAAAGAAAGCATTACCTTAGCAGATCTTTTAAAAAGAGTTGAAATTAAATATGAGCACTTATTAAAGTGGGGATATGGTAAAATTGAAGATAAATTATTGATTGAAAAAATTGAAATTGAAATTAAATATGAAGGATATATTAAAAATCTCTTACAAGAAGCAGAAAAATTGAGGAGAATAGAAAAAGTAATAATTCCAGATGAAATAGATTATTATGCAATAGTTAATGTATCAAACGAAGGAAAAGATAAACTTAACAAATATAAACCAAAAACAATTGGGCAAGCACTAAGAATTCCAGGCATAAAACCTACGGATGTTATAAATCTTTATTACTATTTACAAAGGAGTAAAAATTGATGGATGTAATTTATTTTTCAATTTTGTTATTTATAGCACTTTACTGGGTTTTAAAGCCTATTGTTAAAAGCGCTAAGTGAAATGGATTATACTGTTTCTGAAGTATTTAAGGAAGTGTTTGAGGCCTTATATGGCAACAAACTCGGTAATCTATATAGTAATGCACGAAATGATATTACTACTATATTTGGGGCTCACAGAACAAAGAATAAAACAGAAAGTTACTATTGACAAAGAAATTATTTATAAAAGAATAAGTGGTCAAGAGATAGTTTCTTATGGAGTATTTGTTGTTGATAATGAAAAAAGGGGATCGAACTTCTTTCTTTTAGAAGAAATTGATGAAGATTTTTATGTAAATCCAAGAAACACAATGTTCCAGGTAAAATATAATCCTTTCCTTCGAAAACCCATTGACTACTATTCATTCATAATGAACTTAACCAATTCGGTTATCAAGTCCCTTACAAAGAGTTTAAATACAACTAAAACCGAAATTGCTTATCTAACATGAGAAAGAATAACATTTTAAATGAAAAAATTGGCTTTGTTCAAACCCCATCAGAAATAGCTAAGTTAATGATTATGTTATCAACAGTTGATAAAAATTCTAATATATTAGATACGGGTTGTGGAGAAGGTATTTTTTTGCAAGAGCTTGAAAAAGAAGGATATATAAATTGCTATGGTATAGAAATAAATAAAGAGCTTTATGAATTATGCAAAAAGAAATTCAAAGATAAATATAAGATAATTTTGGGAGATTTCTTAACTTATAGTTTTAATGAGAAATTTGATTTAATTATAGGAAATCCGCCATACATTCATTTTAATCAAATACCTACACAAATTCGAAACAATGTAAGAAAAATTATCAAAACAAGCGAAGGAGATATTTATTATGCTTTTATTATAAGGTCAATACAACTTTTAAAAAATGGTGGGGAACTTATATACATTGTCCCCTACTCCTTTTTTTATAACACTTATGCAAAAATAGTAAGGGAATTTATACTTAATTATGGAAAAATAGAGATAATTATTGATTTAGATGAAGCAAGAATTTTTAATAATGAAAATCCAGAAACAATTATATTTAAATTTAAAAAGGGAAAATTCAACTTAAATCAAGAGAAAATAATCCTTTTAAGAATAAAGAGGAAAAATTCAAAACCTTATGAAATATACATAAAAGCAAAAAATTCATTAGAAACAAAAAATTCAAACGATTTATTTGAATATAACATAATCCCCCATTATACAAATACAAATCAATGGTCTTCACTATTTTTTTATATTCCTAATTTCAAATATATTCTATTAAAAGAAATTGCAAAAGTTGGTGTAGGAATGGTATCAGGATTTGATAAAGCATTTATAATACAAGATGATAGTAAATTTACTTTTGAAGAAGGAAAACTTATAAAAAAGTTTGTGAAAGCAAAACATTGTAAGAGATATGTTGTAGATGGATATACAAAATATATTCTTATTGATGATAGCATTAAAAGTGAAGAATATTTAAAAGAAAATTATCCAAACATTTATTTAAAACTTGAAGTTTATAAGGAAGAAATGAAAAATAGATATTTGGTAAATAAGATGTGGTTTAATTGGCAAGCTTTAAGAAACTATGAATTTTTATTAAAAAATTATAATAAAAAACGCATTTATGTGCCCACCTTAGATAGACATAATTATAATAGATTTAGCTTAGGAGAAGAAGGATTATTACCAGCAGGTGATGTGCTATTTATACAACCATTTGATGAAGAAAATTTATATTTTTTACTTGGTTATCTTAATAGCTCTTTTTTAGAAAATACTATCTTGAAAATGGAGGAAGAAGAGGAGGACGCATAGTATTTACACAAAAATTTCTTGAAAATGCAAAAATTCCGATATTTGAAAATAAATTAAAAGATGAAATAATAAAAATTACTTTGGAAATTTTAGATAAGAAAAATAAGAATGATATAAGTAATTTAGAAAATGAAATGGATAACATAATAAATAAATTTATAACTTTAAAATTTTGGTCTTGAAAGTTCTTGAAGTAAAAAATTTGAGTGTTTATATAGATGGTAAAGAGATTTTAAAAGATATTAATTTTTCGCTAAATGAATCAGAGTTATTAATTGTAATTGGTCCAAATGGTGGTGGAAAAACAACCCTTCTTAAAGCAATTTTAAAAATTATACCTTATAAAGGAGAAGTTTATATTAAAGAAAATTATAAAATTGGTTATTTACCACAAAACATAGAGAATATATCAAATATCCCAATCACCATTTATGAAATTTTAAAATTCTTTACAAATGTAAAAAAATCAAAAATTGAGGAAATTATGGAAATTTTTGAATTAAAAAATTATAAAAATGAGTTATTTAAAAATGTATCTGGGGGGTTAAAACAAAGAACGTTAATTGCACTCAGTATATTAACAGGAAGTAATATCCTATTATTAGATGAGCCTACGAATAATCTTGATTTAAATGCACAGCGTGAATTTTATGAATTAATTAAAAAATTAAAAAAAGATTTTAAAATATCTACAATTATGGTAAGTCACGATATAGGGATTGTAAGTGCTATTGCTGATAATGTCCTATGTTTAAATAAAGTTATGTATTATCATGGAGAACCAAGTTTAAATGAAAAATTGCTTTGTGAATTATATGGAAATGAAATAAAAATTATATTCCATGCTCATTAGTGCTATTATATTTAGTGGGATTATATCAATTATTTTAGGAATATTATCTTTTTTTGTAGTTTCAAGAAATTTAGAATTTGCAGGAACTGGTATATCACATGCGGTATTTGGAGGAATTGCTCTTGGTATTGCATTAAAAATAAATCCCTTAATTAGTGCTACAATTTTTGCAATTCTCATTTCTATTTTAATTGTAGAAAGTTCATATAAACAATCAGAAAATACTGCAATTGGTATTATTTATCCATTCTCTATGGCAATTGGAATTATTATTCTTTCAAAATTTTCAAAAAATTATCAAGACATTTGGTCATATCTATTTGGAAATATATTCTTTATTACAATTGAAGATTTCATAATTTTTTTAACTTATTCAATAATTGTAATTATTTTTATTATTCTTACTTTCAAAAAGCTTATTTTTATAGCCTTCCATAAAGAATTAGCATTAGCTTATAAAATAAATGTAAAACTTTATGATTACTTATTTTTTATAATGCTTTCGTTTGGAATAATTTTATCTGTTAAACTCCTTGGAATAATTCTTGCAACTGCTTTCTTAGTAATACCTTCTGCAATTAGTTTTAGATTATTAAAAGGAATAATAAAAAACATCATTTTTTCACCAATTATAGCATTTATCCTTACAACAATCGGCATTACAATATCTTATCTTTTTGATATTCCAACAGGTTCAACTATTATTGCTATTAGCTCAATTGCTTATTTAATTTTAATTTATATTTTTAGACAATAATTATAATTTCATCTTGTTTTATAGTAGTAATAATAGCTTGATTATCCTTAATATAAACATTTATCTCTGACCTAATACCAAATTCATTTTCAATATAAATGCCAGGTTCAATTGAAAATAAACAACCATTTAAAATTCTTCTATCATCATGTGTTTCAAAATTATCCATATTAACATTTATCCAATGAACATTTTTCCCAATAGAATGCCCTGTTCTATGAATAAAATACTTTAAATAACCTTTCTTTTCAATATAGCTTCTTACAACATCATCTACTTCATATCCAAAAATTGGTAAATTTTTACTTAATTTTTCATTAATAAATTCAACCGCTAAATCTCTTGCACTTTTAACAATCTCAAAGACTTCCTTATATTTCTCAAAAATTTTATCTCCATAAAAGCCAACCCAAGTAATATCATAATAAATACTATTTTCTTTATTAACTCTTGCCCAAATATCAATTAAAAATGGCTTATTATATTCAATTTTCTTAAAATTGGATTTTGTAGGCATATAATGTGGATTTGCAGAATTTTCAGAAATGGCAAAAATTGGATAATCACCATCTGTTGTTAAATTATTACAAATTAACTCATTATATATAAATTGTTGAGCTTCATATTCATTTTTAAAGTACTTGATATTTTCAAATGTTTTAAATAAAACATTCTTTATAATTTCACCTGCTTCATAATGAGTTTTTATTTCATCTTCACTAATTAAAGAAAACATTTGAACTAAATTTGCAGAAGAAACAATTTCAATGTTTAAGCTTTTTAAAATTTCATAAGTTCCAGCATCTAATATAGAAATATATGGAATTGAGCAATTTTTGGAATATTCCATAGCAATTAACTTATAATTTTTTAAAATATCTTTTAATTTTTCTCTCAATTCAATCCATGTTAAATATAATATTTTCTTTCCAGGTAAATGTTCAAGTTTATGTGGTTCAACCCTTGACAATAATTTTATTGGTTCTCCATCCTTTGGTATAAAATAAAACCATCTTCTTGTAAAATGCTCCTTTGGATTTATATTTAATATCCAATGAGCTATATAATTTCTATTTTGAAAATCATAAAATAACCATCCGTCTAAATTAAAATCCTTTAATAATGTTTGAATTTTTAAAATTCTGTCCATGGAAGAATTTCTTTTATTCTTAAAATTTTCTCATCCTTTATATCTTTATAATCCCCAACCATTATAGTATCTGGTCCCAATTTAGCATAAACAATAAAACTATCAGGAGCAAATATATAATATCTTCTTATGATTTTTTGAGAGTTTGGTGTTTTTTCAAAGTAATAATAATTTATGGCATATCTTAGATTTTCAGATTTTTCAACACTTATTAATGTCCTTGAAAAATAATCATTACCAGAAATTATAAACTCCCTATTAAAACCATTTACAAATGGATATGGGAAATAAGGTAAATAACCGTCATAAGCAATAATAAGTTGGTCATTTTTAGAATATTCAATGGTTCTTCTTATCAAAATCATATCCCCAGTATATAATAATTTTTCCAAATTTCCTTCAAAATCCAAAATTATAAATAAACTATCATCTTTAATTGCTTTTATTTGAAATTCCTGATTATTTTGATCTAAATAAATCCATGTAGAAAACTTTTTAAATGGTAAATAATTTGAAACTTCAATATCAATTATTTTAGAACAAGCAAAAAGAAATAAAAAAATTATAAACCTTGACATCTTGGAAATGCATTATATAACTTATTAAAACTTTCAAGAATTTGATTATAAAATTTTAAAGGATTTTGGGCTTTAAAAAAAGAAAAACCTAATCTATAACCTT